>JAXKHW010000059.1:0-6394 GCA_036549635.1 Collinsella sp.
CTCCCCGAGCTCTTTGACCGCACCATCGCGGCCATGCAGTCCTTCGCCCCCGACCGAGATACCTTCCAGGCCTAACCGTCAACGCCACCTAAAACCACCACAAAGGGGACAGGCGCCTTTGTGGTGGTTTTTGTTTGCACGGGCGTTAGGGGCGGACCTGGCCGGTGCCGCGGAGCTTGTATTTGTAGGTGGTGAGGGCCTCGGCAGCAAAGGGGCCGCGGGCGTGGAGCTTTTGGGTCGAGATGCCGATCTCGGCGCCCAGGCCAAACTCGCCGCCGTCGGTGAAGCGCGTGCTGGCGTTGGCGTACACGGCCGAGGCATCGACCGCATCCAGGAAGCGCTCGCAAGCATCCGTGTCCTCGGCAACGATGGCCTCGGAGTGCATCGTGCCGTAGCGGTTGATGTGTGCGATGGCCTCGTCCTCGCTCGCCACGACCTTCACGCTCATCTCGAGCGCCAGATACTCGCGACCCCAGTCCTCCTCAGTCGCGGCAACGTAGTCATCACCCTCGGCAAGCCCGGCATCGGCGCATGCGGCGCAGGTTGCCTCGTCGCCGTGAATGAGCACGCCGTGGTCATGCAGCACGGTCACGACCGCGGGCAAAAACGCATCGGCCACAGCACGGTCGACCAGCAGCGACTCGGCGGCATTGCACACGCCTACGCGCTGGGTCTTGGCATTAACGATAATGTTGAGCGCCTTATCAAAGTCGGCGGATTCATGCACGTAGATGTGGCAGTTGCCCGTGCCCGTCTCGATCACCGGCACAAGCGACTCGCGCACGCAGCGCTGGATCAGGCCTGCACCTCCGCGCGGAATGAGTACGTCGACAATACCGCGGAGCTTCATGAGCTCGCCGGTGGCCTCGCGGTCGGTGGACTCGATCATCGACACGGCCTCGCGCGGGAAGCCCTTGGCCTCGAGCGCATCGGCCAGCAGCTCGGCGATCATGGCACACGAGTGATAGGCCAGCGAGCCGCCGCGCAGAATGCAGGCGTTGCCGGTGCGGATGCAGATGCCCGCGGCGTCGGCCGTCACATTGGGGCGCGCCTCGTAGACCATGGCAACCAGACCCAACGGCACGCTCACGCGGGTCAGGTCCACACCGCTCGCAAGCACGCGGTGGTCGAGCACGCGGCCGACGGGATCGGGCAGCTCGGCGAGCTTTTCCAGGCCGGCGGCCATGCCCTCGACGCGCTCGGGCGTCAGCAGCAGACGGTCGAGCAGACCGGCCGAAGTGCCCGCATCGCGTGCGGCGGACATATCGAGCTCGTTAGCGGCGACGATGGAGTCGACACCGTTGCGCAGTGCTGCGGCCATGGCGCGCACGGCCTCCTGACGCTGCTCATCGCTCGCCGTGGCAAGCGAGGCCGACGCTGCCTTGGCGGCAACGGCAAGATCGTGGACATACGTGGCTATATCGACCGACATGGGCGGCCCTTTCTCCTAGAAGTTTGCAACCATGGTAGCCGATTTGCGCATGACCCCGCCCGCGGCGGTAGAATTGGTCAACCCGAAACACCGCAACGAACGGAAGACTCACATGGCCCTCATCGCTTCGTACCACGTCCCCGGCCTTTACGTCGAGGACCACAGTATCGACGTCCCCCTTGACTGGCGCGGCCTGGAGCCGATGCTCCTGGCCGTCGGCAGCACCATGCGCCGCGGCGCTATGCCGGCACCAATCGCCGGCGCGCCCGAGAGCATCAAGCTCTTCTACCGCGTGGTTTGCGCGCCCGACCGCATCAACGACGATCTGCCACTGCTCCTGTTTTTGCAGGGCGGCCCCGGCGGCGAGAGCCCGCGTCCGCTGTCGCCTACAAGCGACGGCTGGATCGAGGAGGCCGTCAAGCACTTCCGCGTGGTCCTTCCCGACCAGCGCGGCACCGGACGCAGTAGCTGCGTGGACGGACGCACGATCAAGGCACTGGGCGATCGCGCAACGGCCGCCGGCGCCGATACAGCACGCTCGCAGGCCGACTTCCTCAAGCGCCACCTCGCCAGCTCCATCGTGCGCGATTTTGAGTACCTGCGTCTGGTGGGCTTTGGCGGCAAGCCCTGGGTCACGCTCGGCCAGAGCTACGGCGGCTTTTTGACGTTGAGTTATCTGTCGCTCTTCCCCGAGGGCGTGGCGGCGAGCTTTACCTGCGGCGGCATCCCCCACGTGCCGGCGAGCGCCAGCGAGGTCTACGCGCACACCTTCCCGCGCATGGCCGCCAAGACGCAGCAGTATTACGACCGCTACCCCGCCGACGTCGAGCGCGTGGCAGCCCTGGCCGATGCGCTCGAAGCACAGAAGCCCGTGCTGCCCGACGGCTCGCCGATGACGGTCGAGCGCCTACAGCTCATGGGCAGCGACTTTGGCATGAAGCCGAGCTTTGAGCGCATGCATTGGACTATCGATCACGCTTTTGTTACTGGCGACGGTACGCTGAGCTGCGGCTCCTCGGTATCCGACAGCTTTTTGATGCGCGCCTTCGAGCGCACCAACACACGCACGAACCCGCTGTACTGGACACTGCAGGAGTTTATCTACGCCGACGGCGACACCATGCCCATTCGCTGGGCCGCAGCAGAGGAGAAGGCCCATCGTGCCGAGTTCGACACACTCGCGCGCCCGCTCATGTTTACCGGCGAGGCCATGTTCCCGTGGATGTTCGAGCAGATGCCCGAGCTCAAGCCCTTCAAGCCCGCCATGGACCTGCTGATGGAAGACACCAGCTGGGACAAGATCTACGACCCGCAGCGACTGGCGTGCAACGAGGTGCCCCTGCAGGCCGCGGTGTATTTCGACGACATGTACGTGGATTCGGGCCTGCAGCTTGATACGCTCAGCCGCGTGGGCAACTCGCATGCCTGGGTGACCAACGAGTTCGAGCACGACGGCCTGCACGGCAGCGTGGTATTCAAGCACCTCTTCGACGAGGCCCTCAACCGCGGAGACCTGCGCCGAATCTTCTAGCAAAGGAGTGTCCCCACCTGCCGGCACAAAAGAAACGTCCCCAGGTGCCGGCACGAGAAAGACAGCGCTGCGGGAAACGATCCGCAGCGCTGTCTTTCTTTATGCAAATACGATCAAGTTATCCCTGTGTATCGCCGGCTTCTCGGCCAGGTTAGCGAGCAGGCGGTTGCTGGCGATCTGGTCCTGGCGGCGACCGGCAGCAAGTTCCAGCACGTCCGAATCGGCCTCGGCGATACCGCGGGCGACAACCATACCGCTCGGGTCGCACACGTCGAGCACATCGCCCTCGGCAAACTGGCCATCGACCTCGCGAATACCCACCGCAAGCAGGGAAGAGCCACGGCTGACCAGCGCCTTCGCAGCACCATCATCGACCGTCACCGAGCCATGCGCCTTGTCGCCCAGTGCGATCCACAGCTTGCGGGGTGCGATGTCCAGACGCTCCGCCGGCGGATCGAACAGCGTGCCCACGCTCTCGCCGCGGGCGAGGCGCACGAGCGCATCGGGCTCCTCGCCCGAGCAAATCACGCTCTGAATGCCCGCCGTCATCAGGATGCGGCTCGCGCGAATCTTGGTAATCATGCCGCCCGTGCCCACCGATGTGGAAGAATCGCCCGCCGAGGCAATAATCTTGGCATCGATCTTATGCACGACAGGAACAAACTCGGCCGTGGGGTCCTCATGCGGATTGGCAGTATAGAGGCCATCGATGTCCGAGAGCGTCACGCACAGATCGGCAGAAACCAGGCAGCTCACAAGCGCCGCCAGTGTGTCGTTGTCGCCGAACTTGATCTCATCGACGGTAACGGTATCGTTCTCGTTGACGACCGGCACCACGCCAAGCTTCACCAGGCGCAGCAGGGCGTCGCGCGCGTGCAGGTAGGACGTACGGCGCGCCGTGTCGTGACGCGTGAGCAGCACGAGCGAGGTGAGCAGGTCGCGCGCATGAAACTCCTCGTCGTAGGCCGACGAGATAATGCACTGGCCGGCCGAAGCGCAGGCCTGCAGGCTCGGCAGGTCGCCGACCGGCTTACGGTCGAAGCCCAGCACGGGATAGCCACAGGCGATAGCGCCCGAGCTCACCACGACCAGACGCCAGCCGAGCTTGCGCAGCGCTGCGGCCTGATCGGCAAGCCCGCCGATAAAGGCGCGGTTGACCTTGCCGTCGGCGCCCACCACCGTGGACGAACCGATCTTTACCACCATCGTTTTATAAGAAGTCGTCATACGTCAAACCAATCGACTGTTCAGCGAACGGGCGAACGGGCGAGCGAGAAAATGATACGTTTTCCTCCGTCGCATGCGGATCATTTTGCCCAGGGGAAAGCCGAGGCCGCGGCCATATTCTTGCGCACGAGCTCGTCGCGCACCTGGGCCAGGCCCTGTTCCATACCCACCACGTAGGTCTGCGGATACAGGAAGCGCTTGAAAGCCGCATCCAGATGATCGAGCGCCCAAACACAGCGCTCGCGCGCGTCCTGGATGCTCTCACGCGGAGCCACCGCACTGCCGTCGCGCACGATCGGCACCAACAGCTCACGATACTCAAGTTCGGACACGTCGGTCACCAGGGCGGCATCATTCACGGCCACGAGGGTATTGCCGCGCGCGGCGCCCTCCCCCGCCAGATGGTCCTCGTCGTAGATCATGTCGCAGACCGGGCCGCCAAAGCCGTCGTAATAACGGCGCACGCGCTGCACACCCGGGATCGTGCGCTTATAGGGCTGCTCGGAGAGCTTGACCACCGGCGTCCACGGGTCGGCCTCGTTCGCACGGCGGGCGGAAAGCTTGTACACGCCGCCCAGCGCCGGCTGGTCGTAGCAGGTCGCGAGCTTGGTACCCACGCCAAAGCTATCGATGGGCGCGCCCTGGTCGAGCAGCGACTGAATCGTGTACTCGTCCAGGTCGTTGGACACCGAGATACCCACATAGGGCAGGCCCTCGGCATCAAAACGGCCGCGAACATACTTGGAGAGCTTGGCGAGGTCGCCCGAGTCAATGCGAATAGCCGACAGGCGCTCGCCCGCCGCCTCCATCTCCTTGGCGACCGTAATGGCATGCTCGCAGCCCTCGCGCACGTCATAGGTGTCGATGAGCAGCGTACAGTTCTTGGGGCTCGACTTGGCAAAGGCGCGGAAGGCCTCGAGCTCGGAATCGAAGCTCATCACCCAGCTGTGCGCATGCGTGCCAAAGACGGGAATACCGTAGCGGCGGCCGGCGAGCACATTGGACGTAGAGGAGCAGCCGGCGACGTAGCTCGCGCGCGCAACGGCCAGGCCGCCATCGGGACCCTGGGCTCGGCGCAGGCCAAACTCCGCCACGGGGCGACCGTCGGCGGCGAGCACCACGCGCGCCGTCTTGGTGGCGACAAGCGTCTGGAACCCGACGATGTTGAGCAGTGCCGTCTCGAGCAGCTGGCACTCCAGCGCGGGGCCGGTGACGCGCACCATGGGCTCGCGCGGAAAGACGAGCTCGCCCTCGGGCACGGCGTCGATGTTTACATGCGCACGAAAATCGCGCAGGTAGTCGAGGAATCCAGGCTTGAACATCGCGCCGCCGGCAGGGGCCTCAAGCGATGCGAGGTAGTCGATGTCCTCGGGCGTAAAGCGCAGATTCTCGACCAGCTCGGGCAGTTCGGCGGTGCCGCACATGACGGCATAGGCGCTGCCAAAGGGATGGTCGCGGTAAAACGCGGTAAAACAACCCTGCTCATTGGCCTTGCCGCTCTCCCACAGGCCCTGGGCCATAGTGAGCTCGTACAGATCGGTGAGCATTGCGATGTCGGTGGGATGAGAGATGTCGGTCAAAGCCATGGGGCGACCTTTCGAATGTGTGGTGCAGAATTTGAGGGTTGGACGAGAGCAGAGCATGCGGACATGACGCCCGATGCAAATCGGTTAGAGCAGGCCCATGCTGGTCAGGATCGTGTAGCCCATAAAGATGACAAACGCGATGAGGGCAAGGACAATGATGATTTTTTGAGCCGGCGCCATGCCAGGGATCTCGTTCTCGCCTGTAGGCTCCTTGGAGGTAACCATGCGCTGGGCAAAGGTCATCTCGTCACGACTCGGCTTAGGCTCGACGGACTTGGGACGAGCGGCCTTTTTAGGCTGAGGTTTGGGTGCGGTGGGCGCGGGCATCGCGGCGGCGGGCTTGGACGCAGGCGCGGGCGCAGGCTCGGATGCAACCTTCGCAGCGGCCTCCTCGGCCTTCTCGCGCTCGGCACGCAGGGCGGCCAGCTCCTCACGCTCGCGGCGCGCCTCTTCCTGGGCCTCGCGACGAGCCTTCTCGGCGCGGAGCTCTTCCAACTCGGCGCGCTCCTCGGCAGACAGTGGTTGGGACTCAAGCTCGGCCATGGTATAGCCCTTTCTTTTAAAAAAAGCCGCCGACACAATGTCAGCGGCTTATCAAATCCAAGGGTGGAGACGAAG
>JAXKHW010000060.1:0-7412 GCA_036549635.1 Collinsella sp.
ATGGAAGGGAAGCGCGCGACTTTGCGAGTCAAGGGCAGCAAAGAAGCCTTGTGCTTGCTTGGAAAATCGCCGAGGCGGAGGTGGCGAGCGATATTTTAGGTAGATACCCCATGTTGCTCCTGGACGACGTGATGAGCGAGCTCGACGCCCGCCGCCGCGAGGCGATAACCGGGTTTGTGCAAGGCGAGATCCAGACGATCATCACCACGACGAACCTTGGCTATTTTTCCAACGATGTTATAGACCGCGCGAAGGTGGTGCATATCGATGGCGAGAAGAAGTGATCGCTTTGGCGCCACGCAGGGGCTCGGAAGCATCCTCGAGCAGGAGAAGCGCCGCATTTACGACGATGCAGCCCCTGCCAAGCGCGAAGCATTTTTAGAGGCAGAACGGGCGCGGGAGGTTTACCGTGCCTGGAATACCGTTTGTGCCCGCACGCGCGAGGGTCAGCATGTGTGCGGCCTACACTTTGTCCCCGAGACGCGGGAGCTCGTCGTGTACGTCGACGGCTCCTCGTGGGTCAACGAACTCACCGTTTTGCGCGAGATTATCCGTGCGCGTATGGAGGCGTGTGGGGTGCGCGTCTCGGCCCTGGTGTTCAAACTGTCCCGAAGGGGATATGAAGCTCCGCGCGCGGCGTCTTCCGCTGCGAACAAGGTCAAGTCCTCGCCTTGCGCAGGTCTGCCTCGAGCCGAGCTTTCCTCTGCCGATGTTGCTGCAATCGATGCTCGTGTTTCCCATATCAAGGATGAAGGTCTTCAAAGAGCGCTTAAATCCGCGATGGGTGCGGGGCTTTCGCTAGACAAGACCCGCAAATCAACGAAATAGCCATATTCGGCTTCTGGTGGCCCCAGAGCGCTATTTGTACCTTATGTAGGACCCCGAATGTAGGCTAGAATATGTAAGGTTATCTCTATTTGCGTAAAGAGAGGGAGTTGGCGCGTGGCTAAAGAAGAGTCATACGATGGCAACGAAATTAAGATCCTTGAGGGTCTTGAGGCCGTTCGCAAGCGTCCGGGTATGTATATCGGCTCGACGAGCTCTTCCGGATTGCATCATCTGGTATGGGAGATCGTCGATAACGCGGTCGACGAGGCCATGGCGGGGTATTGCTCCAAGATTTTGGTGACGGTGCATGCGGACAACTCCATCACCGTTGTTGACAATGGCCGCGGTATTCCTGTGGATGAGCACCCGGTCAAGAAGATTCCGACTCTCGAGGTCGTTATGACCATCCTGCATGCCGGCGGCAAGTTTGATAACTCCGCCTATAAGGTGTCGGGTGGCTTGCACGGCGTGGGCGTTTCGGTTGTTAACGCCTTGTCAAAGAAGATGGTCGTGCAGGTTAGGCGCGATGGCAAAATCTACGAGATGCAGTTCTCGCGCGGTAACACCGTGGAAAAGATGAAGGAAGTTGGAACTTCCCAGGAAACGGGTACGTCCGTGACCTTCTGGCCTGACGGGGAGATCTTCGAGACCATCGTTTATGATTTCGATATCCTGCACAATCGCCTGCAGGAAACGGCGTTTTTGAATAAGAATCTCGAGATCGTCCTCACCGATGAGCGTGAGAGCACACCGCGCGTCGAGGAATTTTGCTATGCCGGCGGTATTATCGACTTCGTCAAATTCCTCAACGAGGGCAAGGATGTCCCTGAGGCCCTAAAGGACCCCATCTATATCGAGGGAACGTCCGAAGAGGGAGTTCCTACCGATAGGATGGGAGATGTCGAGGTTGCCCTGCAGTGGAATACGTCGTATTCCGAGACGGTCATGAGCTTTGCCAACGATATCTACACCCCCGAGGGAGGAATGCATCTCGAAGGATTCCGCACCGCGCTTACACGTGTGATCAACGACTATGCACGCAAGCAGGGCATCCTTAAGGAGAAAGAATCCAATCTCACGGGTGATGACGTGCGCGAGGGCCTTTCTGCCGTCATCTCCGTCAAGCTTGCCGACCCGCAGTTCGAGGGTCAGACCAAGGCTAAACTCGGCAGCTCTTTTATGCGTACGCTGGTGCTCAAGATCGTCACCGACGGTCTGACCGATTACCTTGAGGAGCACCCCAAGCAGGGTCGTGAAATCGTCAAGAAGGCCCAGCAGGCATCCAAGGCTCGCAACGCGGCGCGCAAGGCACGCGAGGCGACGCGCCGCAAGAGCTTACTCGAGACCGCGTCGCTCCCCGGAAAGCTTGCCGACTGCTCGGTGCGTGATGCCGAGATGACCGAGCTCTTCATTGTAGAGGGCGACTCGGCAGGTGGCTCCGCTAAGGACGGCCGCCGCCGAGACATTCAAGCCATCTTGCCCCTGCGCGGCAAAATCCTGAACGTCGAGCGCGTGGGCGATCACCGAGCTTTCTCCTCCGACACCATTCAGTCGCTCATCACGGCCATTGGCTGCGGCGTGACTACGGGTTCGGGCGATGGTGGAGATTTTGATATCACCAAGGCCCGCTACCACAAGATCATCATCATGACCGATGCAGATGTCGATGGCGCCCATATCCGTATCCTGCTGCTTACGTTCTTTTACAAGTACATGCGTCCATTGATCGACGCCGGCTATGTCTACGTGGCGTGCCCGCCGATCTTTGGCATCAAGGTGCGCAACAAGATTCACTATGTCTATCCCAACGGCAGGCAGCCCGAAGACGAGATCTTGGCCGATACCATCCGCAGTCTTGGCCTCAATCCCGACGAAGGCGATGAAGAAGGTAAGGCCGAGGGCGGCAAGATCACCAAGAAGCGCAAGGGCTACACCGTTCAGCGCTACAAGGGTCTGGGAGAGATGGATCCCAAGCAGCTTGCCTCGACCACCATGGACCCCAAGACCCGTATTCTGCAGCGTGTGACTATCGAGGATGCCATCACCGCCGACCGCGCCGTGCGAGAGCTCATGGGCTCCGAGGTTAGCTATCGCCGTGAGTATATCGAGAAGCACGCCCACGACGTTCGCTTCCTGGATGCCTAACCTGCGCGGCTTTCCCAGGCACCCGACCTTGCCCTTCAATCGTCGGTCGCGTACCTAAGTACGCTTCCCTCCTCTTTCAAGGCAATCTCGGGCACCTGGAAAACCCGTCTTCGTTGTCGGGAGGATAGCGTTTTTCTCTCGGTGAAAGTTCTGGGACGGGTTGATTGAGCAGCTGCATGAATGAACGTAACCACGACCAACCAAGGAGGTAGTACGTGGCGGAAGATATGAACAATAACGACAACGAGCAGTCGGAGGGCATGCCCGACGATCTGCGCCGTTTGCTCGCTCGGGCAGAACAAGGAGAGGACGGAGATCCCGACTCCTATAACCCCGACGCCGAAGACGAAGAAGAGGATGATGACGCGGAGCTCGAGGAGAGCTTTGGTGCCGTGGACCGCGGTACCGATGCCGGCGAGGATATCAACGGTGGCCAGCTGCAGATTTCCGAGTTCGGTCAGGAAATGAAGCAGTCCTTCATCGAGTATTCGATGTCGGTCATCACCGCCCGCGCCCTGCCGGATGTTCGTGACGGCTTGAAGCCGGTTCACCGTCGCATCCTATACGCGATGAACGAGAGCGGTATCTATCCCAACCGCCCGCACAAGAAGTCTGCCTGGACCGTCGGTGAAGTAATCGGTAAGTATCACCCACACGGTGACTTGGCGGTCTACGAGACGATGGTGCGTCTTGCCCAGTGGTTCTCGATGCGTACCCCGCTCATTGATGGCCATGGCAACTTTGGCAACATCGATGGCGACTCCGCGGCTGCCATGCGTTACACCGAGAGCCGTTTGGCGAAACCCGCCATGGAGCTCCTGCGCGATTTGCAAAAGGACACTGTCGACTGGCAGCCCAACTACGACGAATCCCTGGCAGAGCCTGTTGCCCTGCCGGCACGTTTCCCCAACTTGCTGGTCAACGGCAGCCAGGGTATTGCTGTTGGCATGGCGACGAATATCGCTCCGCACAACCTTACCGAGGCAATTGAGGCGACCTGCTACCTCATCGACAATCCAGACGCGACGGTCGACGAGCTCATGCAAATCATGCCGGGCCCCGATTTCCCGACAGGTGCCATCATCATGGGCTCCGACGGTATTCGTCAAAGCTATGAGACCGGTCGCGGTTCCATCACCGTGCGCGCCAAGGCTCATGTCGAGACCACCAAGACGGGCCGCAACCGTCTGGTGTTCACCGAGATCCCCTATATGGTCAACAAGGGCACCCTGCAGGAAAAGATCGCTCAGCTGGTGAACGAGAAGCGCGTTGAGGGTATTTCCGATATGCGCGATGAGTCGAACCAGAAGGGTATTCGTCTTGTCATCGAGCTCAAGAAGAATGTTATCCCGCAGGTTGTTCTCAATAACCTCTATAAGTACACCTCGCTACAGACCACGTTTGGCGCCAACAACCTGGCGCTTGTCAATGGCGTGCCCAAGTGTCTCTCTCTGCGCGAGATGTTGCAGTACTACATTGACCATCAGGTTGACGTCGTTACCCGCCGCACGCGCTTTGACCTTAAGAAGGCTCAAGCTCGCGCGCATATCCTCGAGGGCTATCTCATGGCTCTCGACCATATCGACGAGGTCATCTCGATTATCCGTTCTTCGCGTACCGATTCCGAGGCTTCTGCTCGCCTGATCGAGCGCTTTGGTTTCACGACCGAACAGACCACTGCCATCCTTGAGATGAAGCTGCGTCGCCTGACCGGTCTTGAGCGCGATAAGATCCAAGAAGAACTGGGCGGTCTGCGCCGCGCCATTGCCTACTACGAGGACCTTCTTGCCCATGAGGAGAAGATTCTGGGTGTGATTAAAGAGGAGATGCGCGAGATCTCCCGTAAGTTTGGCGATAAGCGTCGCACCAAGATCGCAGCGGCGGAGCGCAACCTCGATGTAGAGGACCTCATTGCCGACGAGGATATGGTCGTCACCATCACTCATACCGGTTACGTCAAGCGTATTCCCGTGGCTGCCTATCGTGCTCAAAAGCGCGGCGGCAAGGGCGTCACGGGCGTGAGCTTGAAAGAAGACGATGTCATCGAAGAGATGTTTATCGCCAGTACCCATGAGTACGTGCTCTTTTTCTCCAACCGTGGCAAGGTGTATCGCCTTAAGGTTCACGAGCTTCCCGAAGGTTCGCGCCAAGCGCGCGGAACGGCGATCGTTAACCTGCTGCCGTTCGAAGAGGGCGAGAAGATTGCCAGTGTGATTTCTTGCCGCGAGTTCCCCGAGGATGAATATCTGCTGTTTGCAACCAGTAGCGGCATGATCAAGAAGACAGTTATGAGCGCTTACGACCGCAGCCGTCGCGATGGCATTATCGCCATCAACCTAAAAGATGGCGATGCGTTGCTCAACGTTCGCCGCGTGCGCGAGGGTGACAAGATCATCATGGCGACGACTGCGGGCAAGGCTATCGTTTTCGGTGAGGATCAAGTGCGTGCCACGGGCCGCGATACCAGCGGTGTGCGCGGCATCACTATGAAAGACGGCGCAAGTGTCCTGGGCATGGAGGTTTCCAACGGTACGGGTGACCTCTTTGTCATCACCGAGCATGGCTTTGGCAAGCGTACTCCGGTCGCCGACTATCCCGAGCAAAACCGCGGCGGCCAGGGCGTCCTCACCATTCAGATGACCGACCGCAAAGGTCAGCTGGCGGCAATGAAGACCGTGGGGCCGCAGCATGAGCTGTTTATTGTCACCGAGGGCGCCACGGTGATTCGCGTGAAGACCGACGAGATTTCTCAGACTGGCCGCGCGACACAGGGCGTCAAGATGATGACTGTGGCGGATGGCGACCGCGTGACTGCCGTTGCGCGTATGGAGAGCGCTACAGAGAAGGCTGAGGCTTCCGGAGAGGCCGAGGAAAAGCCCGAAGCGGCGGGTGGCGCCGATGGCGCGGCAGAAGAGCCTGCCGGGGATTTGATTGACGAATAGCCGGTTTATCGTCGACATAGAAGATGACTAAAGAAGGGCCCATCCATTTGAACTGCGCCCCAGTTCTTGGACGGGCTAATAAGCGGCCTATGCCGCACGTAGGGACTGGTTCCGGAACTCCTCCGGGGTCAGTCCCTTCAGTTTAACCTGCCTTCTTCTCGTGTTCCAGTGGATGATGTATTCGTCGAGGTCTCTCTTGAAGTCTTCGAAGCAGCGCCATTCCCTCCCCCGGAAGAACTCGTCTTTCAAGTGGCCGAACACCTGCTCGGTCGCCCCGTTGTCGATGCAGTTGCCCTTCCTGGACATGCTCTGCACCACGCCGGCCTCCTCCAACCTCTTGCACCACCCGGCCTGCTGGTACTGCCAGCCCATGTCCGAGTGCAGTATCGGCCCGGCGCCATCGGGTTTCTTCGACATGAGCTGGTCGAGCAGCTCATGCTGCTGGGCCATGTTGGGGTGCAGCGACGTGGACCAGGCGACGATCTCCTTGCTGCCGAAGTCGTAGACCGGCGCGAAGTACGCCTTGCCCCAGGGCTGCTTGAACTCGGTGACGTCCGTGCCCATCTTCTCCCAAGGCCCGTCGGCCTCGAAGTCCCTGCCGATGACGTTCTCGAAGGTCTTGCCGACCTTGCCCCTGTAGGAGTTGTACCTGTGGTAGTCGGTCTCGCGGCGGATCCCGCAGCTGACGCCCATCTCGCGCATCATCTTGAGCACGGTCTTGTCGGCTATGCGCACGCCCTGCTCGGCGCGCAGGCACATGGCTATCTGGCGGTGCCCGCACCCGTTGGCGGTGCGCGAGAATATCTCGGCGGCCGCCTCCCAGAGCTCGGGCCGCGTCGGCGCCTTCGGGTGCGACAGCGCGTAGTAGTAGCTCGACCTTGCCAGGCCCGCGCATTCCAGCAGGTCGGACAGGGGGTATTGCCCCGAAAGCTCGCTCACGACCGCGGCTTTCTCGCGGTTCGGGAGCGCTTCTCCGCCTTCAGGGCTATCGATTTTTTTAGGTAGGCGTTCTCCGCCTCGAGCTTCCGGATCCTCCGCTCGAGTTCCTGCTCGCGCGTCGCCTCCCCGGCCGGGGAGCCGGACCCCCTCGGCCTTCCCTTGGGCTTCGGCCTGAGAGCCTCGGGGCCTTCCTCCCTGTACGCCTTCAGCCATCTCTTGAAGGAGCTCGGCGAGGCTATCCCGAACCTCGCCATGGCCTCGGGCTTGGTCATCCCCCCGTCCGCGACCGCCCTGACGGCGCCCAGCTTCGTCTCGAACGGGTAGGCGGTGTGCTTCTTTCCCATCATGGCTAGGACCTCGATGCCTACGGACCTGTAGATGTCCAGCCATTTTCTCACGGTTTCCCGGGGGATGCCCAGCAGGCTGGCGGCAGCCTTGTAGCCCAAGCCCTCATCGAAAAGGGCCGCGGCCCGTCGTCTGGTCGCCTCGTCGTAAGTTGCATATCCATCCATAAAGAAGCCTCCCATTTCTCATGTCCAAGAAATGGGAGGCAGTTCA
>JAXKHW010000061.1:0-8213 GCA_036549635.1 Collinsella sp.
GGCTCCCTTCGTTGGCATTACCCATATCAGGTTTGCGGGTCAGGGCGGGCGCGCCCAGTCTCAGCCTGCCGTCTTGTCCTGCAAGCTCCCCGTTTATGTAATGGGCTCAAGTATAGCTCGAATGGGTACGATTGGCCTAACGAGCGTGCCTGTGGGGAGGCGTACATGGAAGACAAGCATCTATATCGAGAGACGCAATGGGATGTATCGGCCGAGGAAAGCCGTGCGCACCATGGGTTGGTCGCGATTGGTTTTGCGGTGCTTGCCGTGCTGGTGATTGCCTTTTGTATTTGGACGTTCGGCGGTCGTGGCGGCGCCGCCTGGGAGTTTGAAGCCGACGAGGGCCTGCCGATTATGACCATGAAAGTTTCTGGTGGCAACACGGTTGCCGCACCCGGCGACTATTGGTATCCGTGCGACGAGTTTGTGCAGCTGCAGCTGAGCGGCGGGTCTATTCCGGGCGAAGAAATCGAACGCGTGACGTTTGATGCGGCAATCAAAACACTCACGGTGAAGCTCAAAGATCAAGGGGGCGTGCCCACGACCATGGATATCGCTCTGACGGAGTGGCGTCTGGAACCTCCGTCGGGCGTTACGGTATCCGACGTAGAGCACGTTAAGATTACCTACCAAGATGGCTCGACGAGCGAGATTGCAAAGGCCGATGGCTTGGCGGAGTAATGGGGTGTTTGGAAACGGCGGGCCTATTGTGCCTGCGCGTTCATGAAAACCAGGGTGTTTTTGTCTGAAAGCTCGGGGATGTGCCGATAGCCGATATTGAATGCGGTGAGTTCGCTTGCATCCTCGAGCTTGTTTTCTGCCATCCACCGCACCATGGAGCCGCGCGCCTTTTTGCTGGCGGTCGACCGTTGGATGGGCTTCCCGTTGCGGATACCCTCGCCAAAGAGGCATGTGACGGCCGTGGCGTCGCCCGCGAGGTGGGGCAGAACGGCTTTGGCATACTCTACGCTGGCGAGGTTGACGATCGTGGTGTTTGAGCCTGCCGGGGCGATAGCCCGCGCGAGCTTATCGCTCCAAAATGCGTAGAGGTCTCGGGCACCGTCGACGACAAGCTTCGCGCCCATCTCCAGCCGATACGGTTCGACGGCATGAAAGGGACGAACGCACCCGTAGAGGCCGGAGAGGATCCACAGATGGTCTTGCAGCCATGCGAGCTGCGCGGAATCCATCACCACGGGTGCCATGCTCTGGTATTGAATGCCGTGATAGGACATGACGGCAGGGGAGATGTGACGGGCGAGTGCGGGATTGTCGAGATCGCCGCTTTTCAGGATGGGCCCGAACTCATGCAGGGTGTTGAGGCAAGGTCCCAGCAGTTTGTCACTCACGTTCCATAGCGCCTGCAGGCCGCCGCTGCCTTCATTCCGCTCGATATCTAGCAGTGCGCGGTGGAGGCGAGCCGTCTCGCGCACAAAGGGTGGGATGCCCAGGACTTCAAAAGCATCTTGGGCCGCGCGCATCTGCTTGGCGGGCGAAATGATGACCTGCAGCATGGACGCTCCTCTGCCAAAGAAGGAAGTTGCGGTGGAATACAGTCAGTTTTGGCCGTTTATGGGCCAGTTTAGTCCGTATTTCACCGCAACTGATGAAGGGTTGGTTAGGCTCGCTCGATGAAGGCCTTGTAACCGCGATATGCCTCGTAGATGTCGGCCTTGTTGGCGACCTCCCACAGGGCGTGCATGGACAGGACGGCAACGCCGGAGTCGATGACGTTCATGCCGTACTTGGCCATGATGTAGGCGATGGTGCCGCCGCCACCAGCGTTGACGCGGCCGAGCTCGCAGGTCTGGAAGTCCACGCCGGCCTCGTCCATGATGTCGCGGACGAGGGCCACATACTCGGCGTCGGCGTCGTTAGAGCCGCCCTTGCCGCGGCTGCCCGTGTACTTGTTAAAGCACAGGCCGCGACCCATGAAGGCGGCGTTCTTGGTCTCGAACTTGCCGGCATAGCCCGGGTCGAAGCCGGCGGACACGTCGGAGGAGAGCATACGGCTGCGGGCGAGCGCGCGGCGCAGAGCCAGCGGGCTGTCCTCGCCGGCGAGCATCATGATCTCGGCGACGGTGTTCTCGAAGAAGCGACTCGTCATGCCGGTGGCACCCACGGAACCGATCTCCTCCTTGTCGACGATGAGCGTGATGCTCGTGCGCTCCACGTTGGTGACGTTGATCTGGGCGAGCATGGAGGGGTAGGCACAGACGCGGTCGTCATGGCCATAGCCCAGAATCATGGAGCGGTCGAGGCCCATGTCGCGGGCGGGGCCGGCGGGCACGACCTCGATCTCGGCGGAGAGGAAGTCCTCCTCCTCGACGTCGTACTGCTCCTTGAGGATATCCAGGAACATCTGCTTGACGGGCTCCTTGGGGGCGTCCTTGTCGTCCTCATCAAACTTGACGGGACGGCCTCCCACGATCACGTCGAGGATCTCGGCATCGACGGCGTCCTTGGCAGGCTTGGACATCTGCTCGCTCGAGAGGTGAATCAGCAGGTCGGAGATAGTAAAGACCGGGTCGTCCGCCTTGTCGCCGATGTTGATGTCGACGGTGGTGCCGTCCTTTTTGCAGATGACGCCCACGAGTGCGAGCGGGGAGGCCACCCAGTGGTAGCTCTTGACGCCGCCGTAGTAGTGCGTGTCGAGGTAGGCCATGTCGCCGGCCTCGAAGGCGGGGTTCTGCTTGAGGTCCAGGCGCGGCGAGTCCACGTGGGCGCCCAGGATGTTAAAGCCCTGCTCGAGCGGGGCGGTGCCCAGGTTGACGAGCATAAGGTCCTTGCCGTGGTTGGCGGCGTACACCTTGTCGCCTGCCTTGAGCTCGCGGCCTTCGGCGATCACGGTCTCCAGGTCGACGTATCCCGCCTCCTCGGCTATCTTGATGCCGGCCTTGACGCACAGGCGCTCGGTCTTGTTCTCGCTCAAAAACTGCTTATAGCCGCGGCAAAGCTCCTCGAGCTCCTCGATTTGCTGTGGCGTGTACTTTTTCCATGCGCAGGGACGCTCCATGACGCAGGCTCCTTTCGGATCGATCGTGCTGGTTGATGTACCGTGAGCCATCGTATCACGCGCGGGCTCACGGTGGCGGGGGAGCTTGATGTGAGGTGGTCGCGGGGCGGGGAGCGTGTAAACTGGAGTGAGCAAACCGTGCCCAGCCTAAAGCGAGGTATTTAATATGTCTGACAAGCGCCGCACTTTTGCCGTTATCGACGGCAACTCGCTCATGCATCGCGCCTTCCACGCCGTGCCGCCGACCATGAACGCGCCGGATGGTCGCCCCACCAACGCGATCTTTGGCTTTCTGAACATGTTTCTTAAGATGATCGATGCCTTTAACCCCGACGGCGTGGTCGTGGCGTTTGATAAGGGCAAGCCGCGCGTGCGCATGGAGATGCTGCCGCAGTATAAGGCGCAGCGCCCGCCCATGGACCCCGATCTGCACGCGCAGTTCCCTATGATTAAGGAGCTGCTCACCGCGCTCAACGTGCCGATTCTGCAGTCCGAGGGCTGGGAAGGCGACGATATCCTGGGAACCATGGCGCGCCTGGGTGAGGAGGCCGGCTGCGACATGCTGCTGGTGACCGGCGACCGCGACATGTATCAGCTTGTTACCGAGCACGTCAACGTGGTCTCGACCCGTAAGGGCCTGTCCGACGTTGCGATTATGACGCCCGAGAGCGTGGATGACCTGTATCACGGCATTACGCCGGCGCTCGTGCCCGACTTTTATGGTCTGAAGGGCGACACGTCCGACAACATCCCCGGCGTGCCGGGCATCGGTCCCAAAAAGGCGAGTGCGCTTATTGCGCAGTACGGTAGCCTGGACGAGGTCATCGCACATGCCGACGAGGTCAAGGGCAAGATGGGCGAGAACCTGCGTGCACACATCGACGATGCGCTGCTGAGCCGCAAGGTCGCAACCATTCGCACCGATGCGCCCGTCGAGCTCGATTTTGAGGCGACGTCATTCCCGGCGTTTTCTGCCGACGAAGTGTCCGCGGCGCTGGGCACGCTTGGTATCACCGCCATGCAGAACCGTTTCTTGGCATTGATCGGTGCCGACGGTGGGGCTGCGGCCACTGCAAGCACGTTTGAGATTCCCCCCGTTATGCGCGCTGCTGCCGGCGATGCCGAGGCGCTCGCTGCCGTTGCCGCCGAGATCGCTCGCGCGATCGAGGCAGGCGAGTGGATTGCCGCCGTGGTGGACGATGACAAGGAGGAGGGCGCGCTCTTTGGCCTGACGCGCACGCTGTGGCTGATGACGTCCAGGGGGCTGCTTGCGCTTGAGGAGGGCGACGGCGGTTCGCCTGCCGTGGTCGATGGCTTTAACTTCGCCCACGGCGTGATTGCCGGCGTGCTTGCGCGCCTGTTTATGGAGGGCCGCGTGGCGAGCCCGGATATGAAAGCGCTGCTGCACGAGCTTTCGCCCATCGATTCTTCTGAGCCCGAGCTCATGGATCCGCTGACAGTCGATTCTACGCGCATCTTCGATACCGTGGTTGCCGCCTACCTGCTGGATTCCGACCGCTCCGAGTTCGATGAGGCATATCTGGCCGATACCTATCTGCGGATGTCGCTACCTGCGGCGCGCGGTACAGAGGGTGCCGGTGATGACGCTCCTGCGCCCGCCACTCGCACGGCGGCCTTGACGCTGGCGCTGGTCGCACCGCTGCGCGATCGCATGGCCCGCGAGAAGGCCGCCAACGTGTTCGATGGCATCGAGATGCCGCTCGTTCCGGTGCTTGCCAAGATGGAGCGTGCGGGCATGCTCGTGGACCCCGACCGCCTGCATAGTCTGTCCGAGGGCCTGGCGACCCAGATTACCGAGGTCGAGCGCAGCATTCGCGACCTGGCAGGCGACGAGACCTTTAACATCGGCAGCCCCATGCAGCTCTCGCATGTGCTCTTTGATGTGATGGGGCTTCCGACCAAGGGCCTCAAGAAGACTAAGCGCGGCTATTATTCGACCAACGCCAAGGTGCTGAGTGACCTTGCCCGCGACCACGAGATCGTGCGCCTGATTTTGGACTGGCGTGAGAAGTCCAAAATCAAGTCCACCTATCTGGACACGCTGGGCCCGCTACGCCGTGGTGACGGTCGTGTGCACACTACGTACAACCAGACCATTACGGCAACGGGGCGTCTGTCCTCGAGCGACCCGAATTTGCAGAACATCCCGACGCGCTCGGAGCTGGGGCGTACCGTCAAGACGGCGTTTTCGGCGGGCGAGGGCAGCGTCTTTTTGGCGGTGGACTACTCGCAGATCGAGCTGCGTCTGCTCGCGCACCTCTCGGGTGACGAGCATCTGGTACGTGCCTTTAACGAGGGTGAGGACTTCCATGCCGAGACGGCCGCGCGCGTATTTGGCGTGCCGGTGTCCGAGGTAACGCCCGACCTACGCAGCCGCGCCAAGGCCGTGAACTTTGGCATCGTGTACGGCCAGCAGGCCTACGGTCTGTCGCAGTCGCTGCATATCTCGATGGCCGAGGCGCGCGATATGATCGATCGCTACTACGAGGCCTACCCGGGCGTGCGCACGTTCCTCGATAATGTGGTGGCGCGTGCCAAGCAGACGGGCTACGCCGAGACCATGTATGGCCGCAGACGCCATATTCCCGAGCTCAAGGCCAAAAATCCGCAGCTTCGCGGCTTTGGCGAACGCACGGCCATGAACCACCCCATGCAGGGCACCGCAGCAGACATCATCAAGATCGCCATGGCCCGCGTAAGCCGCCGCCTGGAAGAAGAGGGCTTTGCCGCCCACATGATTCTGCAGGTACACGACGAACTGGACTTTGAGTGCCCCGTCGACGAAGTCGAGCGCCTAACCACCATGGTCCGCGACGTCATGGAACACGTAGTAGACCTCCGCGTACCGTTGATCGCCGAAGCTTCGACTGGAGTGACCTGGGCAGACGCCAAGTAAGGGCACGACCACAATTCCAAAGTAACCAAAACCAGAAGGACGCCCCTCATCAACAAGGAGCGTCCTTCGTTTAATAAAAATCAGCCAAAGTATCTAGGCGCCAAGACGCCATCCATGCGGCAAGCAAGTCAACGTAGCCATGCCCGGGGCCGGCCGTTTGATTTTTGTAGATTCCGCACGAGCCGAAGAGCACTTAATGTGCTCTTCGAGCGAGCCCAGGACCTGACCGAACAAAAATCAAACGGCCGGCCCCGGGCATGGCGGCGAGTTTAACGAGCCGCCAGGATGGCGTCGATGAGCGTCAGTACGCCCCCGTCGTTGTTGCTCGGAATGCGCCACTTAGCATGCGCGTTCATGTGCTCCTCGGCGTTGTCCACGATAAAGCTGTGACCGACGCGCTCGAGCATGGGGATGTCGTTGTAGGTATCGCCCACGGCGGCGGCATCGGCAATATCGATGCCCAGGTGCTCGCACAGGTGCGCGACGCCGGCGCCCTTGTCGACGCCCAGGTTCATAAAGTCGATCCACTCGCGCCCGGCGTTGGTGACGTAGAGCTTGTCCGAGAACTCGGGGCTATAGGTCTCGCGGAAAGCGGGCTCGGCATCATAGGCCGGGAAGAAGACCGAAATCTTGTTGGACTCGATATCAAGGTCCTCAAAGCTGTCGACGTAGTTGATTGTGTTGTAGTAGACGCTGATCTCGTCGTGGTATTGATGGTCGCGGGCAAGCACGTAGAACTCGTCGAAGCAGCACAGGACGGGGACAGCGCGAGGATCCTCCGAGGCACGGCTCAAGACCTGCTGATACAGCTCCACGTCAATATTGCTCTTATAGATATAGCTGCCGCGATAGATCACGCACGCTCCGTTGTCGGGACAAAAGGCGAGGCGGTTCTTGACGCCCTCGAACATCTCCTCGAGCTTGGGGGCGGGACGTCCGCTGGCGGGGCAGAATACGATGCCGGCGTCGGCGAGCTTGTCCAGGCGCTCATCAAGACCCTGGGGCAGCACGCGCTCGTCGGTCAGCAGCGTCTTGTCCATGTCGACGGCGAGAATCTTAATGTTTCCGATATTGGCGTCCGATTCGTAAGTTTGCATAAAAGCGAGCCTTTCGTTTCGAGATTGTTTCAGACGTTATAACCATCAATTCGTAGTCGGGCGTATTTTCGCAGGAACGGAGCGTATTTGCACCACGCTTCACAAAGTAATGAAAAAACTTTTCAGAAATTTGAATTTGTCGCTTGTGCTGCGGGCACTTTAGCGTAATATAGCGACCATCGAAAACGGAGACGGAAAAACAACCGCTTACCGAGGAAAAGGTACCGTTTACGATATTAGAATTGCGCCCGGCGATAGGTGAAAGGAGAGGCAGATGCAGTTCGTAACGATCATCACCACTGCAGACAATGCCATCCGACGCCAGCGCGCAATTTCCCGACGACGATAACAATCGTCTCTGTCCGCATGGGGTGAATTGCCTCAACAGAGTCATTTTGAGGTCGTTGGGTTTTAGCGCGACATTGCTGCATGTTTCTAGGGCATGTATGTGCTGATTTTTGCTATTTAACCTGATATTGCACGGTATATGACCTTGAAATGACTTGCAACTGACCGATGTTCTAACTAGCTACCAAGGGCGAAAGGAAACAGCCATGAGCAAGGAAAAAGTCGTTCTCGCATATTCCGGTGGTCTTGATACATCCGTATGTGTCAAGTGGCTCCAGGACGAGAAGAATCTCGATGTCGTTTGTGTCTGCGGCAACGTGGGCCAGGAAGAGACCGGACTGGATGCCAAGAAGCAGAAGGCGCTCGACCTGGGCGTTCTCGATTGCCAGGTGCTCGACCTGCGCGACGAGTTCTCCGATGAGTTCCTGACCAAAGCCATTGCAGCAAACTCCATGTACGAGAACAGGTATCCGCTGCTCTCCGCCCTGTCTCGCCCGCTGCTTGCCAAGAAGCTTGTTGAGGTCGCCCACGAGTTTGGCGCGACCTACGTCGCCCACGGCTGCACCGGCAAGGGTAACGACCAGGTTCGTTTTGAGGCTGCGGTCAAGGCCCTCGACCCCGAGCTCAAGGTTATCGCCCCCGTTCGCGAGTGGGATCTGAAGTGCCGTCCCGACGAGGTCGCCTATGCCCACGCCCACAACGTGCCGGTTCCCGAGGGTGCCAACGACAACCCCTATTCCATCGACGATAACCTGTGGGGTCGTGCCATTGAGTGCGGTCACCTGGAGGATCCCTGGAACGAGCCGCTCGACGACGCCTGGGTTATGACCAAGAA
>JAXKHW010000062.1:0-3381 GCA_036549635.1 Collinsella sp.
GTCTGGGACATCCTCACCAAGGGCCACATGGGGGAGACCTACCTCATCGGAGCCGACGGCGAGAAGAACAACATTACGGTCCTGCGCATGATCCTCGAGGCGATGGGCCGCGACCCCGAGGACTTCGACTGGGTCGCAGACCGCCCCGGACACGACCGCCGCTACGCCATCGACAGCACAAAGCTCCAGCGCGAGCTGGGCTGGAGGCCGGCCCACACCGACTTCGCCGAGGGCCTGAAGGCCACCATCGACTGGTACGTGGCCAACGAGTCCTGGTGGCGCCCGGCCAAGGAGGCCACCGAGGCGCGCTACCGCGCACAGGGCCAGTAGGAGGGGAGAGACATGGCAGACATCGCGTTCGAGAAGGATCTCTCCGTCGCCGAGACCGGCATCGAGGGCCTCAAGGTCGTCGACCTCGCCGTCCACGGCGACTCGCGCGGCTGGTTCAAGGAGAACTGGCAGCGCGCCAAGATGACCGCCCTGGGCATCCCGGACCTCAGGGTCGTCCAGAACAACATCTCCTACAACGACAGCCGCGGCGTCACCCGCGGCATCCACGCCGAGCCCTGGGACAAGTTCATCTCCGTGGCGCGCGGCAGCGTCTTCGGCGCCTGGGTGGACCTGCGCGAGGGCAGCGAGACCTACGGGAAGGTGTTCACCTGCACGCTCGACCCGTCCAAGGCCATCTACGTCCCGCGCGGCGTGGGCAACTCCTTCCAGGCGCTCGAGGACGGCACCGCCTACACCTACCTGGTGGACGCCCACTGGTCCCTCGAGCTCAAGAAGACCTACACCTTCGTGAACCTCGCCGACCCCGAGCTCGCCATCGAGTGGCCGATCCCGCTCGACCAGGCCACCGTCTCCGAGGCGGACCTCAACCACCCGATGCTGAGGGACGTCGTCCCCATGGCGCCGAAGCGCACCCTCGTCACCGGCTGCAACGGCCAGCTGGGCCATGCCGTGCGCAGGCTGGCGGAGGAGCGCGGCGTCGCCAAGGACTTCGACTTCTGCGACATCGACACCTTCGATATGTCAGACCCGGACGCCTACACACAGTACGACTGGTCGCTCTACGGCACCGTGATCAACTGCGGCGCCTACACCGCCGTGGATAGGGCGGAGACCGCCGAGGGCCGCGCGACCGCCTGGAAGGCCAACGCCACCGGGCCGGCCCTCCTCGCCCGCACATGCTCTGATCACGGGATCACCCTCGTCCACGTGTCCAGCGACTACGTCTTCGACGGCACCGCCGAGGTGCATGACGAGGGGGAGCCCCTCAGCCCGCTGTCCGTCTACGGCCAGACCAAGGCCGCCGGCGACATCGCCGTGGCCGGGTGCCCGCGCCACTACATCATGCGCTCCAGCTGGGTCATCGGCGAGGGCCGCAACTTCGTCAAGACGATGAAGGGCCTGTCCGACCGCGTCGCCGACCCCGAGGACGGGCTCGAGCAGGTCACGGTCGTTGACGACCAGCTGGGCCGCCTGACCTTCACGCGCGACATGGCCGCCGCCATCTTCCACGTGCTGGAGAGCAAGGCCCCCTACGGCACCTACGGCTGCACCGGCTCGGGCGCCGTGAGGAGCTGGGCCGACATCGCCCGCGCCGTCTTCGAGGCCGCCAACGGCAACGGCGACAGGGTCGTGCCTGTGTCGACCGCCGACTACTACGCAAACGCCGACGGCCCCGTCGCCCCGCGCCCGGTCCACTCCGCGCTCGACCTGTCCAGGCTCGAGGCTGCCGGCTTCCACATGCCCGACTGGGAGGAAGAGCTGGGGGAGTACATCAAGACGCTCTAGCCGCTATTAACTTTTCGAGAGTAAAAGCCGCCGTTCTTTAACGGCGGCTTTTCTTGTTGGTGGCTATCTGCGCAGTGGTGCCAATAGTATTTTGCGGAAGATCTTTCACTCGCTTGGCGTGGTGGCGGACCTGCCGGGCTGGTCATCGTAGGCGTATTTGCTGTACACGTTGACCTCCCACTGCTTTTTTTCGACCTTTGCCACGGAATCGAGGATGAAGCCGGTCGCAAGGCTCAGACCGCACAGGAACATAAACGACGCGGCGAGCATGGCGGTGGGGAAGCGCGGAACGAGGCCGGTCTGGAAATACTCGACAACGATGGGCGTGCCCAAGGCGAGGCCGATCACCGCAAACAGAAGCGCGACGAGGCTGAAGAACTTCAGAGGGCGGTAGTCCTTGAACAGCGTGCCAATCATCGCAACGACTTTAATGCCGTCGCTTACGGTATTGAGCTTGGACTCGGAACCTTCCGGACGGTCGCGGTACTCGATGGGCACATCCTTGATGCGCCAGCGGTGGTCGACGGCGTGGATCGAGAGCTCGGTTTCGATCTGGAAGCGCTCGGAAAGCACAGGGAAGGTTTTAACGAACGGGCGGCTCATGGCACGGTAGCCGGTCATGACATCATCGAAGCTGTAGCCATAGATCAACTTGATCATGGCACGGACCAGATTGTTGCCAAAGCCGTGGAAGGCACGCTTGTTCTCCTCGGCATAGGTGCCGTTGGAAAGGCGATCGCCTACGGTCATGTCGGCCGTGCCGCTGAGGATAGGCTCGCAGAGGGCTTTGGCCGCCTCGGCGGGGTAGGTGTCGTCGCCGTCGACCATCAGGTAGCAATCGGCGTCGATGTCGCGAAACATCTGGCGGCACACGTTGCCCTTTCCCTGACGGGGCTCAAAGCGGACCGTGGCGCCGTGCTCGGTGGCGATGCGTGAGGTATCGTCCGACGAGTTGTTGTCATAGACATAGACCGTCGCTTGCGGAAGCTCGCGGTGAAAGTCGTCGATGACTTTGCCGATCGTGAGCGCTTCGTTGTAGCAGGGGATGATGACGGCGATGGATTCAGAATTCACTCAATGCTCCTTATACATTCAATCCTTGAAAGTATAGCCGTTTGGTCATGGCATCCTAAGATGTGGGTTAGTTCTCCAGTTTTGTTGCGTGAATCGTTTGCATGGTCGTCGGGTCTATACTGTTCGTTTGTCAACGATTACGAGTAAAGGAGTTGCATCCGTGTCGGATCAGACAAAGCAACAAGAAACTCGCAGTCTGCCTGCGACGTTTGCTAAGAACGAATTTGAGAAGGATGCGTTTATCCTTCGTCAGCTGGTTACCAAGGATTTTAAGATCAAGTATCGCCGTAGCGTTCTGGGCGTCGCATGGTCGGTGCTCAACCCGCTGCTGATGATGATCGTCATGGCCATCGTGTTCTCGACGATTTTCGCCCAGGGCCGCAATGGCTCAATTACGCCCGAGATGTACCCGCTGTACTTGATCGTGGGTAACGTCACCTTTGCCGTCATGTCCGAGTCTACGAACCAGGCCCTGACGTCGATCGTGGGCGCGGCTCCGCTGCTCAAGAA
>JAXKHW010000063.1:0-7919 GCA_036549635.1 Collinsella sp.
ACCGGCATCCCCGTGTCCTCCACCCACATCAAGACCTGCGCCATCATGGGCGTCGGTGCCGTCAAGCGCCTTTCGGCCATCAACTTCGGTGTCGTCAAGGACATGATGTTCACCTGGTTCTTCACCTTCCCCGCCTGCGGACTCATCAGCTTTGTCATGGCCAAGCTGTTCATGATGTTCCTCTAGTCAAACCGAACGTCCATCCGGACTGCATTACCTCACCCACCCGTCTTCGCCTCGAAAGGACCCACCCATGGCAAAGAAACCCGATTCGTTCTACTTTGACAACTACGTCGCCTGCGCTGACCTCGCCGTTCAGGCAGCCGAGCTGCTCACCAAGATTTTTGAGAACTTTGACCCTGCGCAGATCCACGACATGCTCGATAAGATGCATGCGATTGAGCATGCGGCAGACAAGAAGCACCACGAGCTCGAAGACGCCCTGCTCACCGCCTTTATCACCCCGCTTGAGCGCGAGGATCTGGACCTGATGAGCTGCTCGCTCGACACCGTGCTCGACCGCATCGAAGGCGTCGTGCAGCGCGTCTACTTCACCAACATCCAGAGCATCCACCCCGATGCCATCGTCATCGCTCACAAGGTTACCGACGCCTGCCGCGCCATGAAGGACCTGATGGTCGAGCTGCCCAACTACCGCAAGTCCAAAACGCTGCGCGAACTGGTCATCCAGATCAACACCATCGAGTCCGAGGCCGACGAGCTCTACATCAACGCCATGCGCAACCTGCACGTTAACGGCAAGGATCCGCTCGAGGTCATCGCTTGGCGTGACGTGTACGCCTTCCTGGAGTACTGCGCCGACTGCTGCGAGAATGTGGCCGATGTCGTGGATTCGATTGTCATGAAGAACAGTTAATTGGGGGTACGTGTCCCGGCGGCGAAGGGCCGGCACCTGTTTGCTTTCTCACTCCGGCTGCATGGCAGAGTCGTTCGAAAGTAAACAGGTGCCGGCCCTTCGCCTTACGTACCACCATTGGGAACTTTGGCTGATACTTTGAAAGCGATGGGGCTTTTGTTGGCGGGGCCTTTGGACCCGATTGGGAACTTTGGGACCGCCTTAAACGTTTGGGTGGATGGGGCTTTGGGTACCCTTTGTTTTACTTTGGATTGATTCGTTGAATTTGGAGGTCTTGGTTGTGAGTTATTTGGATCTGGCTCGTGGTCGGTATTCTTGTCGTTCGTTTGAGGACCGTTCTGTTGAGCAGGCTGTGGTGGATGCCATTGTTGAGGCTGGGCGTATTGCTCCTTCTGCTTGTAATAATCATCCAACCCGTGTGATGGTGTTGGATACGCCTGAGCTTCTGGAGAAGGCTGCTGCTTGTCAGTCTCGGTTTGCTCGTGATGGGTCTATCTTTGGGGCTCCGCTTGTTTTCCTTATTTGCAGCGTTACCGATGATGCTTGGGTGCGCCCGTATGACCAGATGAATTCCAGTGAAATCGATACGTCCATCGTGTGTGATCAGATGATGATGGAGGCCACCGAGCAGGGCCTGGGAACGTGCTGGGTATGCCATTTTAAGCCTGAGGTGGCACAAGAGCAGTTCAATCTGTCCAAGGGCGTCTATCCCTATCACATGCTCGTCTGTGGCTATCCCGCCGACCACATCGCCGACCCCGAGCATCGCGAGGCCCGCACCATTCCCCTCTCCGACTTCCTCCTCAAGTAGATTTTTGGGACATGCCTTAAAACCTACCCTTGACCGCTCACCCGTTCGCCGAGTTCTGCGCCACTATGTGCAGGGCTCGGTTTTTATGTTACGCACCCCGGCACAGCCATAAAAAAGGACCCGCAAGCTGCGGGTCCTTTCTAGGCACTAAATTGTAGGCCGAATGTTAGTCCAGGTCGTCGGCAGCGAAGTTGTCGATCGGGGCGAAGGGATCGGCCACGGGGACAACCGGGTCAGCGACGGGCAGCGGCTCGGCGGGAACAGTCACCGCAGGAGAAGCGGCAGAACCGACCGGCGTAGAGGCCATCAGATCGGCCGGGAAGGAGTTCTGGGCATCGTCCATAAAGTGCTGGATGAGCTTGAGATACTCGGCCTTGAACTCCTCACGGGAAGCCTTGAGACGATCGATCTCCTCGAGCTCGGCCTGCTTCTCGGTCAGAGCCTGGCGGATAACCTCGCGGGCCTTGGCGTCAGCCTCGTTGCGGATGCGCTCAGCGTTCTCATTGGCATCGTTGACGATGGTCTCAGCGGTCTGCTGGGCAGCGATCAGGGCAGCGGAAATCTGGCGCTCCTGAGCGGAGAAGTCAGGGGCGGGAGCAGCCACGGGGGCGGCAGGAGCGGCCTGGGCGGTGGCATCCTGAGCCTGGGCAAGCTGAGCCTGCGCATCGGCAAGCTGCTGCTCGGTAGCAGTCAGACGACCCTTAAGGTCGACGATCTTAGCGAGCATAGCGTCGACCTCGGAGGACAGCGTCTCCAAGAAGACGTCGACCTCAGCAGGATCGTAGCCACGCTTGGCCTCAGAGAAAGTCTGAGCCTGGATGTCTGCAGGGGTAATAGCCATAACAAGTCTCCATTTTCATCGCCTCGGCGCTACACGCCCGACGTAAGTTACTAAGACAGTTCTACACGAGTATACCTATAAGAAGCTGCAGAACCAGCCTCTGCACCAACTGCAACGCAATAATCGCAACGACCGGCGAAAAATCGATACCGCCCATCGGCGGGATGAAACGACGGAACAGGTTGAGCCACGGACCGCACACGCTATCAAGCACCGCAGCAATATCCTGAAGCAAACCACCCTGCTTCATGGGAATCCACGTCATAAAGCAGTAGACGACAATGAGCGTGGAATAGAAGTTGAACAGCGTGTTGACCAGCTGGACGATAGTGTAGATGTTGATGGGAATCTCCTCGTCTTGTCTTTACTTAAGGTAGCCGTCGGCACGAAGCTTCTTGAGATCGGAATCTTTGACCTCGCAACCGGCGGGCAGCACCATGAACACGCGGTCGCCCACCTCCTTGACCGTGGCACCCAGACCGCAGGCAAAGCCGTAAGAGAAGTCCAAGACGCGCTTGGCAACTTCGGTGCGTACGCCCACAAAAATCAGTGCGACAGGCTGCTTGGTGCGAACGCGGCGCACCACAGTCTCCACGTCGTCATAGCTCTCGGGGCGCAGGACATAGGCCGGCAGCTGCGGCGTGGCGTTGATGATATTGCTCGCATAGGCCGAGGCATCGCTCGGTGCAGGCGCGGGTGCAGCGGCGGCACGGGCGCGGGTATTCTCGGCGTAGCTCGACGGCGTGTCATAGGCACCGGGACGATAACCGCTCGCAACACTGTCCTGCGAGCGCGAAGGCGGGTTATACGTCGTGGCATGGCGGGAGTCATCGCCGACCAGCTGACCGGAGCGCGTATACACGGCAACCGACTCAGCTTCACCGCGGCGCGTCTGACCAAGCAGGCCGTTGCTCGGCTCGTCTTGGGTGTAGAAGCCCTCGCCCGAAGCACCGCTGTAGCCGTTGCCCTGATAACTATCGTCATAGCCGTCATCGTAGCCGTAGTCGTCGTCCTGGCCATAACCCTGGTCGTAACCCTGCTGGCCGCCCAGGTGCATCTTATTTTTAATCTCGTCAAGGAAGCCCATGGTTGTGTCCTCTCGCGGTTTAGTGCAGGCGCCCCGATAATCAGTGCGCACTTCAGAGCCTTATTTTACTGCAAACTCCGGGCTAAATACTACCCTGCCCAGGCGAACGAGCGTAGAGCCCTCCTCAAGGGCAGGCTCAAAGTCCTCGCTCATGCCGCAGGAAAGCTCAGGCAGGTTCAAATCGGGATGCGCCGCCTCCAGCTCATCCCTCAGCTCACGAAGCCCCGCAAAGGTGCGGCGTGCCACATCCTTATTCCCCCGGGGCGCCATAGTCATAAGCCCCTGTACGCAAATTCCCTCAAGTTCCGCAAGCTCGCCCGCGTCGGCACGAATCTCATCGGGCGAAAAGCCTCCCTTCGACTCCTCACCACTCACATTGACCTCAATGAGCACACGCTGGGGGCCGGCGAGCTCGCCTGCCTCAATCTTGCGGACAGCACGGCTCGAGATCGCCTGCGCCAGATGCAGCGAACCCACCGAGTGAATCAGCTCGGCTGAGCCCAGCACCGCATTGATCTTATTGGTCTGCAGGTTGCCGATCATATCGAAGCGCACCTCGGGCAGCTCCGGATGCTCCGCCAGACCCGTGAGCTTGCGAACCAGCTCCTGCGGGCGATTCTCGGCAAAATGGCGATACCCCGCCTGGATGGCGGCAACGGTCTCATCGACACCAACGGTCTTGGACACGGCAATGAGGCTCGCGGCGTCGTGGGGACGGCCTGCGCGATCGAGCGCCGCATAAAAACGTTCCAGAATCTGCTCGCGGCGAGCGCGCATCAAGTCCAAATAGTTATCCATTGCCAATCGCCTCCGCTGACAGCCAAACAAGTAGTCCCATGCTAACGCAAGAGCGCGGCCCCGCATGTGCAAGGCCGCGCTCACTTAGGTATTTACAATCTTTCGACGAACGGGATTACTTACTCCTCGTCGTCCTCGTCATCGTCCTCGTCCTCAAGATGATCGAGCAGGTAGCGAAGTCCCTCGCTGACCTCGTTAACGGGCACCTTGGCAACGTAGCGCGCATCGACGGCGGGCCTCATGATGACGCCCTCGCCCGAAGGCACGCGCATGCTCTCGAGCTCGTCCTCGTCCGTGCGGGCGATATCGCCGGCATTCATGCGCTGACCAGTCAGCAGGAAGGTCAGGCGGCAGGCGGCATCGATGGAAATCGAGGCGATGCGATCGAGGTAGCGCGAAACCATGATGGCGCGGCGCAGGTCGTCATAGTTGCTGTCGTCGTCCATAAAGTCGCCCGTATCCATACGGTTAAAGGTGCGGAAGAACTTCTCGTAGGCGGCGTGCACTGGCTCGTCCTCGACGGCCAAGTTGCAGATGATGGACATGTCGTTGGTGACGAGCGCAGAAAGCGAAGAGCCCAGCACCTGGTAGACGGCCTCAGCCTCGGCCTCGACCGTGCCGACAAGCTCCTTGGGCAGCGAGATGTCGGCCTTGATCATATGACGCGTGGCACGGCAGATCTGACGGACCTTATCGGTCATGCGCTGCAGGTTAAAGTCGACGTAGATGATCGTCTGAAGCAGGCGGAAGTCGGAGGCGACCGGTGACTGCGTGGCGATCAGGTTGTAGCACACGGCCTCCAAGTTAGCGCAGCGCGCGTCAATCGAAAGCGTGCGCTTCTTGGTCTTGGTGGCGAGCTTGCGGTCGTCGGTCACATAGGCCTTAACGGCATCGTGGAGGGCCAGATCGACGGCCTCGTAGATGCTCAGCATCTCGTGGCGGGCCTCGATGAGCTGACGGGAAAACAGTTTACGCATGGTTCACTCCAATCAGTTGGGTGCGGTCATGCCGCCCGCACAGTGAATACGCACCGGACCAGATCCGATCGGCTTGGGACTAGTCGCACCGATCAGCCAAAGCGGCCGGTGATATAGTCTTCCGTCCGCGAGTCCACCGGGCTGGTGAAGATCGCGTCGGTTTGACCATACTCGATGAGTGTGGCGGGCTCGCCGGCAACTTCCTGCAAGAAGAATGCGGTGTAGTCGCTGATACGAGCTGCTTGCTGCATTGAATGCGTGACGATGATGATCGTCATCTCGGGCGCCAGCTCGGCCATCAAATCCTCGACCTTAGAGACGGACGTGGGGTCGATGGCGGAGCAGGGCTCGTCCATCAGAAGGACATCGGGTTGCACCGCAAGCACGCGCGCGATGCACAGACGCTGCTGCTGACCGCCCGAGAGCGCCAAACCATCCTTGTTGAGCTGATTGGATACCTCTTTCCAGAGGTTGGCGCGCTTGAGCGATTCTTCCACGATGTCGTCGAGGTCGCTTTTGCTAGTCACGCCCTGCAGACGAGGGCCAAAGGCGACATTCTCGTAGATGGATTTGGGAAACGGGTTGGGCTGCTGAAAGATCATGCCCACGCGACGACGGAGATCGACCGGGTCGACACCCTCGGCATAGATATCGTTGCCGTCGAGCGTCATGGTGCCCTCGATGCGCGTGCCCTCGATCAGGTCGTTCATGCGGTTGATGCAGCGCAAAAACGTCGATTTGCCGCAGCCCGAAGGGCCAATAAACGAGGTGATGGCGTTTTTGGCGATGTTGAGGTCGAGCCCCTTCAGCGCATGAAAGTCACCGTACCAAAAGTTGAAATCCTTGGCCGTAATGGCCGCTTGCTCCAGCGTGGGAGCGGACTGATAAACGGACATGGGACTCCTTAACTAGCGACGCCTGCGCGACAGGAAGCGCGCAAACAGGTTGAAGGCCAGAATGATCACCATCAGCAAGAGCGCGGTGCCGTAGGCTGCGTTCATGTTGATGCCGTCGTTGGCAAGCAGGTACAGGTGAACCGTCATGGGGCGGCCGGAATCGAGCGGCGAAATAGGTAGATTGATGGCCTGCCCCATGGTGTAGAGCACCACCGCGGTCTCGCCAATGGCACGGCCGATGGCGAGGACGATGCCCGTGGCAATACGGCCAAAGGCAGAAGGAAGCACGATCTTGGAGACAACCTGCCACTTGGTGGCGCCCAGACCGTACGCGCCCCAACGGATATAGCGCGGAACGGCGCGAATGGCCTCTTCGGTGGTGCGCATGACGATGGGAAGCATCAAGAGCGCGAGTGCCAGGGCGGCAGAGACCATCGAAAGGCCCAAGCCCATGGCCTCGACAAACAAGGCGTAGCCAAACAGACCCATAACGATGGAGGGCACCGAGGCCAAAGCGTCAGCAGCGTAGCGAATGAGCTCGACGACCTTGCCCTGCTTGGCGTACTCGGCCAGATAGACGGCTGCCAGCACAGCGATCGGCGTGCAGATAAGCATGGCGAGCGCCGTCACATAGACGGTCGAGACGATCGTGGGCCAAATACCGCCCTCGGCGTTGACGCCCTGGGGCCAACCGAAGATAAAGTCGAGCGAGATGTGTGGCAGGCCGTTGATGACCACGTAGGCGATGATAGCGACCAGCACCAGCGTGGTGATGTAGGCAGCGGCACGGAACACGCCAAGCATGATCTTGTTGGACAGGTCCTTGTTGATGCGGCCCTTCTTGCCGTGGGAAAGGGCACGCTTGATGCGCTCGCGCGACGAGGTCGTATCGACCGTCGTGTCAACGGAATCGGACATAGCCTACCCCCTCTTCTTCTTGGAAATCAGACGGACGATGCCCACCAGCGTGGCGGAAATGATAAACAGGACCACACCCATGCCGAACAGCGCCGAGCGGTGCAGACCCGAGGAATAGCTCATGTCGAGCGCAATCTGGCTCGTGAGCGTCGAGATGGGGCTCGCAATGCTGTCGGGAATAACCGGGGCGTTACCTACGACCATGAGCACGGCCATGGTCTCGCCGATGGCACGGCCCATACCCAGCACGATGGCATCAACGATACCCAGCTTCGCGGCAGGTAGCACGACCTTATAGATGGTCTGCCACTTGGTGGCGCCCATGGCATACGATGCCTCGCGAATGCCCATGGGAATGGAATTGAGAGCATCGATGGTGAGCGTGGTGATGGTAGGGACGATCATGATGGCGAGCACAAACCACGCTGTCAGCGCACCAAAACCAAGGCCGCCGGTCAGTTGTGCGATAAACGGGCGGATGATGATCATGCCAAAGAAGCCGTAGATGATGGAGGGTATGCCCGCCAGCAGCGACATGATGCCGTAGTGGCCCTCGGATGGCGCCCACGTAAAGCTAAAGAAGTCCGCCAGGCCGATGTCGGTAAAGACGGGCAGCGCCGAGTACGTGGTAAAGACAAAGATCAGGATAACGGTGACGACCGCCAAGAACGCGCAGGCAAAGAAGATCCACTGCAGCGCCTTCTCCTTGATATA
>JAXKHW010000064.1:0-11671 GCA_036549635.1 Collinsella sp.
ACCCCGCATGGTTTGACAAGATCGATGCCTCCGGCGGGGCGGTGTTCTTTGCCTCCGGGGTGTTCTATTACTTCCTGACCCAGCAAGTCCGGGAACTGGTGCGGGGGATGGCGGACGCTTTCCCCGGCGGTGTGCTGGTCTTTGATGCTGCCAATCGGACGGCAGTAAAGATGATCGCAAAAACATGGCTTAAGACTGCAAAAATCAAGGATGTGGGGGCATATTTTGCGGTTTCGGATGCCGCCAAGGAAATCGGCACGTGGGACAGCCGTCTGCAGGTCACAAGTCGCGGCTATATGCTGGGCTACAACGATTTGAGGGACCCTTCTGTCAGCGGCTTTTTCCGGTTTCTCGCAAGGGTCGGTGACAACGGGATGAAAATGCAAATCGTGAAAATATGATTTTGAGAGACAAAAATGCAAAAGACGAGCGCTTCTTGCCGCCCAATTGGCAAGAAGCGCTCGTCTTTTCTTAACGTGTTGTATGGCGGAGAGAGCGCAAGTTACGCGAGCGTCCTTCTTGCCAGCTCGGCCGCGCCGAGGATCCCTTGGTCGCCGCCGCAGCCCGGGGCGCAGATGTAGCTCTCCATGTCCTTAAGCTCGGTGGTCTGGATGTAGCCACCCAGATATTCGAGGGTCTTCTTGCGGACGATGCCGTAGAGCTGCTCCTGGTGCATCACGCCGCCGCCGAGGACGATGCGGCGAGGCGAGTACATGAGCACGAGGTTCGCGCACATCTGCCCCAGATAATCCCCCTCGAGCGCCCACACCTCAGCGTTGTCCGCGAGCTCGGCCGCGGGCTTTCCCCAGCGCGCGGCGATGGCAGGGCCGGAGGCGAGGCCCTCGAGACAGCTCGCGTGGCTCGGGCAGACGCAGCGTCCCTCCTCGGTGGGACGGGTCTTTACCAGCATGTGGCCGGCCTCGGGGTGCAGCATGCCGTGAAGGAGCCTGCCCGCGCACATGACGCCCGCGCCCACGCCGGTGCCGATGGTCACGTAGGCGGCGTCCTCGAGCCCCTTGCAGCAGCCGTAGACCACTTCGCCGAGGCAGGCAACGTTCACGTCCGTGTCGTAGGTCACCGGAATCCCGAGGGCGCCGGCGAACGCGGCGCGAAGACCATAGCCTCGCCACGCGAGCTTGGGCGTCTGGAGGATGGAACCGTAGCGCCCATCTTTGGGGTCGACGCAGGTCGGGCCGAAGGCGCCGATGCCCAACGCGTCCACATCACGGACGGTGAACCACTCGATCATCTGCGGGACGGTCTCGGCGGGCGTAAGCGTCGGGGTCTCCATACGGTCGAGAACCTCGCCGTCGCCGGACACCACGGCACAGACCATCTTGGTCCCGCCGGCCTCGAGGGCGCCGAGCCTCATTTGCTTTTCGCTCATGTGGTCCTCCTTACAAAGGGACGCCCGCAGTCATGGTCAACCGCGGGCGCCCATAACGTTGGCTTGTTTCGAGTCACATTCCGTGCGAGCCCTCGTGCCGTCTCAACCGAGGGCGCCCATAACGTTGGCTTGTTTCGAGGCGACCCTACCTGGGCACGCGGTCCTGCCTTGCGGCAAACGGGGCGAGCACGGCGTGCGGCTCGCTTTGGTACCAGTAGGCGACGGTGGAGATGTCGTCCTCGCGCTCGTAGAGCTTGATGTCGTCGTTGCCGAGGTCCTGGAACGTCACGCGCAGGTCCTCCTTGAACGAGATCGGGTCGGGAAGGTGCCACCTGTAGAGGCCGTGCCTGGGCAGCGCGTCGTCGTTGGTCGCGAGCATCGGGTTCGGGTTCGGCTTGCCCGCGCTGAAGCGGTCGCGCGTGGCGTCGCGCGTCGAGCGGTACGGGTAGCCGGCGAACAGCGTGTTGAAGCACTGCGCCTCGGGCAGCGCGTGGGGCGGCCTGTCGAGGAAGGCCCAGGCACCGCCGAAGTAGTCCTCGGCTCCCGTCGAGGTGACCGTGGGGAACTCCTCGTCGCCGTCGAGGAAGAACTTCATCTCGCCCTCGCCCCACCAATAGCGCTCCAGGGCGCACAGGGCCATGTAGGTGCCGACGTAGTAGCCCTTACCGCGCACGCCGTCGAGCACGGTGTAGTCGACGCCCCTGCGGGTGCTGCGCTCGCGGTTAAAACGGGCGTGGAAGTACATGGCGTCGTCCGGCACGTCGGTGAGCGCGTAGTTGAACGTGTAGAAGATGTACTTAATGAACCCGGGGTGCTCGCTCGTAAGCGTGACCTTGGCGTGCTTCCTGAAAGGCATCTCGAAGTAGCAGTTCATGCCGCCCGTCGGGTTCACGCAGATGGGCATCGAGTTGACGATGGCGCGCTCACCGAAGCCGTTGCAGAAGAAGTCGCCGACAGGGCACTCGACCGAGGGGGTCTCCTCGTCGTCCCAGTAGAAGCGCAGCACGAGGTCGCGCATGACGAAGCTGCCGGCGGCGGTCTTGTCGGGGACGGTCATCCAGATGTGGCGGATGATGCCGGGGCCCTCGATGTCCGCGAGCGTGATGGTCTCGCCGGACTCAAGGGGCACGCAGCACGAGCCCTTGCGGCCGACGCCGAGGTGGCTGGCCGACATGGCGGCGCGGCCCTTCTCGCCCGTGATGTTCTCGGGGGTGATGGCGCGGCTTTCCTCACCGCCGTGCATCCACACGTCCTTAAGGAACTCTCTCATCGTCGACCTCCTCTATTCGTCGTCTTCGCACTCGGCGGAACTGGCACCGTTCACGTAGACGATCTGCTGGCGCGCCTCGTCGACGAGGGCGTCGAAGTCGAGTTTCTCGTCGGGGCGCGCGAGCGCGACCGTCATGGCGAGCGGGAGGTTGACACCCGCGATCACGTGGATCCGGTCGGAGGCGAAGCGGGAGAAGCGCTGGTTCACGCTGCCGCCGAGCGCGTCGGTGAGGACGACGACCTCGTCAGTGCCCGAAAGCGCCGCCTCGACCGCCGCGTCGAGCCCCTCGCCGTTGTCGTTCACGTAGGCGCACACGGCGTTGACGACGTCGCTCTTACCCGTAAGGAACTCGAGGGTGTCCTTGAAGCCCTGGGCGAGAAGGGAATGGCTCGCCACAACTATCTTTCTCATTGATTCACCAATCTCTTGGGTCGAAGCTAGGCGAGGATGCCGGCGGCGGAGGCGACCATCGCGAGGACGATCACCACGAGGATGAGGGCCGTCATGCTCGCGTTCTTCTTGGTAAGAAGGTAATACGCGCTTCCCGTGATGGCGGCGGGGATCATGGCAGGCAGGATCTTGTCGAGCAGCGGCTGAATCTCCATTGAGACGTCGCCGAAGCTGAAGCTAATCGGGCAGGTGACGCCGATGACCGAGGCGATGAGGCAGCCGACCACGGTGAGGCCGAGCACGGAGGCGGCGGCAGTGAGGTTGGGAAGCTTCTCGCTGAAGTCGGTGACGAGCTTCACGCCCTGCTTGTAGCCGAACTCGAGGGCGTGCATGCGGACCCAGAAGATGGCCAGGATGAGCGCGAACCAGATGCCGGCTCCCACGGGGTTGCCCTCGATGGCCATGTAGGCGGCGATGGAGCCCATGATGGTCGGGATCATGGTCATGAGCAGGGAGTCGCCGACGCCGGCGAGCGGTCCCATGGTGCCGATCTTCAGGTCTTGGACGGCGTCCGCCGCCGCTAGGCCGTCGCGCTCCTCCATGGCCACGCAGGCGCCGAGGATGATGGCGGCGAGCCAAGGCTGGGTGTTGTAGTAGCGGAAGTGGTTGTTGAGCGCTTGCTTATAGTCCTCGTCGTTCGTGTAGATCTTCCTCAGGACCGGCGAGAGGGCGTAGGCGACTGAGGCGCCCTGCTGGGTCTGGTAGTTGAAGGTGCACACGCTCATGAGCCAGCGCCAGTTCGCGTTGCGCAGGTCCTTCTTGGTGACCTTGTAGCCGGAGGGCTTGCCCTCGGCGACGGCGGTGATGTTCTCGTTTTCCATGGTTACTCATCCTCTCCGATGAAGGCGTCTGCGGAAGCGTGGGCGGCGAGCTCGGTGTCCCTCTCGGCGCGCTGGTAGAACGCGATCGCGAGGGCAAAGCCGACGATGGCGGCGCCGATGATGGGCACGTTCAGGAAGGCCGAGAGGAAGAAGCCGGCGAGCAGGTACTGGAAGTACTTAGCGGTGGGCATGTAGCGAAGCAGCATGGCGATGCCGACGGCCGGGAGCATCTTGCCGGCGAGGGTGAGGCCGGAGAGGAACCACTGGGGCATGACCTCGAGGAGCCAGTTGACGGCGGGCTGGCCGAGCGTCACGGAAACAAAGACGGGCAGGGCGGCGCACAGACCGAAGAGCGCGGGGCAGACCCACAGGATGGCGTTCATCTGCTTGAACTTGCCCTCGTTGCAGAGCTTCTGGGACTTCTCGACGACGAAGCCGTTGAGGATCTTGACGATGACGTCGAGCTGGATGCCGAGCATGCCGACCGGCAGGCCGATGGCGAGGCCCGTGTCCGCGCCCAGGGTCACGCCGTAGGCGGTGGCGATGATGGCCATCGTGCCGTAGTCGGGAATCGACGAGCCGCCAAAGCCCGCGACGCCGAGCTGCATGAGCTGGATGGTGCCGCCGATGACGAGGCCGGTCTGCCAGTCGCCCATGACGACGCCGGTGATAAGGCCCCAGAAAACGGCATAGTTGACGAAGATCATCGGGATGCCGTAGTAGTCCACGTGCTTGATGAAGGCCAGCAGGGTCAAAAGGACGACCTGCAGGATAGTGAAGTTGACCATGATCCCTCCTTAGATGAGGTCGGCGACGGAGACGGGCTTGTCGGCGGGCACGAACTGTGCCGTAACCTTGACGCCGCGGGCGATGAGCGCCTTGTAGCTCTGGACGTTCTCGGCGGAGGCATAGGCGCGCTGGGTGAGCTGGACGCCGCCCTCCTTGACAAGAGAGCCGCCGACGATCAGCGACGGGAACTCGACGCCCGACTCGGCCAGGTGAAGCATCGTCTCGGGCTCCTTCGCGATGACGAAGACCTTCTCGCGGTCGTACTTGCCCGCCGCGAAGTTCTTGAGCGCGGTCTCCTCGGAGATGATCGAGACGGCCATGCCCGCGGGGCGCGCCATCCTCATAGTGGACTTCAGGACCTCGTCGCCGGCGACCTTGTCGTCGATGACCATGACTCGGGTCGCGCCCGACACCGGGGCCCACTGCGTCACGATGATGCCGTGAAGCAGGCGATTGTCGATTCGTGCCATAACAACACTCATGTTTGCTCCTATCAAATGAAGATTTACGTTCGGTACTGCCTCGGCGCTATCCGGATTCGCGCCGGGCAAGGGGTTATCGGATTATTGAGGACGCGCGGTCAGCTCGCGGCGGCGCGGGGAAGGTCACTCGTCGAGCAGGAGGTCCGAGGAGCCGAGGCGCTCTTCTCGCGCCGGGGCGGCGCTCACGCTTATGTAGTCGAAGACATATGCGATCTCGCTTACGGGAACCTCAACGCGATAGCGCGTCGAGATGCTCGAGAAGCTCTGCCTGAAGGACTCGATGAAATCGGCGCGTTCCTCCTCGAAGCGGTCCTGGCCAACGTAGGTCTCAATGGGGTTTCTGGTAACAAGGCGCTCGACGAGACAGCAGAGGTGGACGTAGAGCCCAATGATGGCGTTGCTGCCGATCTTCTCGCCTGTCCTGCGCTGAAGCTCGTGCACGGCGCTCTCGATCTCGTGGAATAGCCGCTCCGGGTCGAGGATGGTGATGGAGCGGATGACGTTCTGCAGCGTCATGTTCGAGAGCAGCTTCTCGTGGAAAGAAGAGAGCTCGGAAGCGTCAAGCCACCTGCCGAACACGGCATCGACCTTAGAGGCGGACGCCGTCGACATGATGTCCTCGAGGGCGACGAAGGGGACGGAGGCGACCCCAGGGTCTCCCGTGCCGATGACGACGCAGACGCGGTGCTCGGAGAAAACGGCGTCGTTCGACCCGTTCGCGACGAGCTGCTTGAAGGGCCTCGTGAGCAGGCGCGCGCCTATGGTGCGCGGGAGGCTCTGCGAGACGAGCTGGCGTATCCTTTCCGCGGCGTCGACCCCGGACTCGGAGCAGAAGACGATGGCGTCCTCACGGTTGACGCGCTCGATCACCTTGCAGTGCGTCACGCACGCGGCGGTCGCGTCGCCAAGAACCTCGGCGATGGACTTGCCGCCGAGCAGCCCGACCCCGATCTCGAGCGCAAGACCGGTAGAGACGTTGTTCACCACGCCGATAGTGGAGTCGGTAACGTTCTCAAGGGCCTTATAGGCCTCCTCCAAGGAGCCCATGTCGACGAGGAACACGACCCCGGTGCAGTAGGAATGGCGGTCGACGAGGCGCTGGAGCGGACCGACGATGTCCTTCAGCTGCTGGTCGTAGGGCATGTCGACCGCCTCGTACACATGCATGCCGAGCATACGGTTCGCTGCGTCGGCGATGCTCGTCGCCGTTGAGTAGCCGTGGGACAAGATGACGCAGAGCGTCCGAAGGGCCTTCGCATCGCGAGACTCCGATGCGACGCACAGCGTCAGAAGCGTCTTCGTGAAGTGATCGAGCGAGATTCCCAGTGCCCCTTCCACGTCTGCGGCGACCTGATCGGAGACACTCGAGGCAAACGGCAATTCGGAGGTCACGGCACCGAGGAGATGGGAGATTTGCTCCGCACAGGCAGACTTTCGCTTAGCCAGGCCGATGCCCGGCCACAACTGCAGGCAAATCTCCTGGGCCAGTAGAAAAGCAACCTTCCTCGAAAGCTCGATGCCATAAGAAGAGCCTGCGTCGGCAAGGACCGCGCCCACGACGCGCTCGAAGGCGCGCGACCTCGAGGAGGCGACGCCGTGGTCGAAGATCAAGTGATCCTCAACGCCGCGCACAGCGGAGACAGCTTGCGAGACGAGCTCGGAGACAGAAAGCTCCCCGGCGCAGAATCGCTCATCGAGGGAGCACAGGGCATCGAGCGCCTGCTCGACCGGCCCTGTGCTCTCGGCGGCATCCAGAGACGCGTCGATCAGAACGCCATCGTCGGGCTGTTGATCGATCTGCGCGGAGGAGAGGAGCCCACTGGGAAGAAGATACGGGCGAACGACGACGTAGTCGCCCTCGCGATTGAGGAACGCTTTGGCGCAGCAGTTCGTCACGCAGGCGCGCAAGCCGGCGATGTTATCGGAAAAGTCCGCGTTCACGAGGCAACGGTATGCGCCGCGGCTGATCTTCACATCAGAACCGATTCGGCACCCCTCGCTGCGCAGGAAGCTCAAGATGAGATCCTCGCGCTCCTCGGGGGTCCGCTCCTTGAGTGAGGGGACGCGGGCACAGATGGGCATTTTGCTGTAGGCCGAGGAAACCTTCAGATCATCGGCGGAAAGCGTCGTCGAAAGAACGAGGCGAGCGCGCGGCGCATCCTGGGAGGCATCGAGCCCGAGGGCCGTCGCAAGGCAGTGCTCCATCGCAGAGGGAGAGAGTGCCTCGATGCCGTTGACAAAGACCACGCCCCCGCGCGATTTCGCGATCGACTCGTCAAGAAGTCCATTGAACGAGGCGGCGTCCGGGACCCCAGTGCAGTCGATGCGCACATAGGAGGAGTCGCGGGACAGCAAGCCCTGGTTCTTGCCGTACTCGTACACAAGACGAGAAAGGAAAGACTTGCCGACACCCACGCCGCCGCTCAAGAGGATGGGCAGGCCAAACGGAGGGTACTGAACCGCAGCCTTGCACTGCTCGACAACGGAGCTGAGGCTCAGGTCGAAGCCCACGGCACGCGCGAAGTCGCGGTGATCGGCAATTCCCGTCGCCTGGATGAGGTCGGCGAGCGAGGCGTACTCGCTTGCAGAGAGCTTTACCTGAAAACGCTTCTGGAACGCGCGGCGATGAAAATAACGGACAGGCCTGCCCGCCACCTTAACCACAAGGCCGGCGCGAACAAGGTCGTTGAGGTACTGGCTCGCCAGACTCCTGGAGATGATGAGTGTCTCGGCGATGTCGGAGGTGGACAGACGGGCAAGGTCGTCGAGCGAGACGGCAGAGGTGAGGGCCTCGAGATGCTCGAGAATCCTGTCCCTCATGTCGACGGGTTTCTTTGCCAAGCTGTCCTGTGCGGTCTTGTCCATGACTTCTTACCTCCTCGTACAAGGAGTATAAGGGGAGAACAGAGAACGGAAGGGGGCGCGTGGGGGAATCAACAGCTCCGAGGAAAAGTCCACCACTTGAGGGGCAGAAAACAACGGTCATTGAACATTCAGGGCCGACGCTCAACACTTCGGCTCGACACTTCGCTTTGGAAAGGGCCCTGCACGATGGTGCAGCCCTCCATCTCGCAGCACGGGTCGCCGAAGGTCGCGAGGATGCGCTCCTTCTGTTCCGCGGGCGAGACGACTCGGTGGGCAAGGTCCTCTCAGAAGGGGTCGTCCGACGCCGCAAGACCTCGATGACCGACTACCGCCTCGAGCAAGTGGCGGATTACCTCTGCACTATCGAACTTGCCTTGGTCAAGTACGAGGCCAAGGAGGACGGTGAGACGTACAACAAGTTCTTCGGAGGTATAGGCTCTTTCAAGAGGAACTGGTTCAAGCAAGCCCGCAGCAAGCGGATATAGGTGGCCTCGCGGTTTCGCAAGGAACGGCCAGCTCTCCTCTGGCGAGGAACACCGGGCGACGTGCCTCGAGCAGCGGAAGCTGAAGCGCAAGCAGAAGCAGCGCGGGCAATGATCGGTGCCGATATGGGCCCAGACGTGAACAGTGCTACGTCCCCTGTTCACGGGGCGCGAAACCGCAAAGGTTGCACAGAGGTTGCAAAATAAGAAGCCCCCGACCTGTTTTCGCAGGTCAGAGGCTTGAAATCAACGAATATCGTTTACTCCCACTCGATGGCGTCGGTTCTGCCGTCCCGTCACTCCAGTTACACCCAGTTTTCGGCATCGACACGGAACGCGTGCCGCCGAATGACGCGATGTCGCGTTTCGTCGGCTTCGGGGACAAAAGCTGGGACAACCTCAAAAACTTTTTTCAAACTCAGGGCTTTGAGTTTTTGTTTTTGTCCCAAAGTGCGCGGCGGGTCGCCTTTGGAGGCTCGATGGCGCCGAAAACGCCCGTTTTGAAACTCAACCGCCCTTTTGCCCGCAAGCCGCCAGCTGCAATCGCAAGTGAATTAACGCGGGTGGCTTGCGCGCCATTTGCAAAACCCCAGGTCGCAGGTCTTCGCCATTCGTGAACAAAGTGAGTAGTCTCAGGTGGCTTGCTTATGAGTTGGCGAACGGGCCTTCAGGATTCAGGGCAAACATGCTGGTAGAATAGGATTCTCAAATCAATGACAGGAGACCGCGCATGGCCGAACCCCACGATAGGAAGCCGATCCTCACGATCGAGCAGCAGATAGAGCACCTCAAGCAGAAGGGCGTAGCCTTCGAACTGTGTTCCGAGGAAGAGGCCGCGGACTACCTGCGCGACAAGTGCAACTTCTTCAAGCTCGCATCCTACCGCAAACTCTTCTCGAAATACGAGGGAGGCCCGCGCGACGGCCGCTACGTAGACCTCGACTTCGGCCAGCTGCGCCTGCTCGCGGCGCTCGACCAGGAGCTGCGCCACGCCCTGCTCGGCATGACGCTCGACATCGAGCATTTCCAGAAGGTGACACTGCTTCGCGAGATGGAGGACCGTGGAGAGGACGGCTACGCCATCGTGGCCGACTACATGGCATCGCTTACCACTGCAAACAGGGAGTACCGCCTGCGCGAGCTCAAGATGAGCGGCCGCAGCCCCTACAGCTCGAGCCTCTACGCGAAGTACTCCGGCGACATGCCTGCCTGGGCCTTCCTTGAGCTCACCTCGTTCGGCACCCTCATCGACTTCGTGCGCTTCTGCGCCAGGCGATGGGGCGACAGGCGCCTCGAGGCCTCCCACTACGACCTCAAGCGCGTGAAGTCCGTCCGCAACTGCGCCGCGCACGGCTCGTGCCTGATCAACTGCTTCGCCGAGAGGGGCGCCGCCCGGGGCTCGGCGTCCAGCGGCGTCTCCCGAAGGGTCGCCGCCGTGGGGATTCCCAAGGCGACCAGGAGGAAGTGGATGGGGAATACGGCCATGCAGGAGGTCGCGACCGTGCTCGTGGCGCACTCCGGCTTGGTACCCGAGGGCTCCTCGCGCTCGCGCGCCGCATCCGAGCTCGCCGAGATGTTCGCCAGGGCCGACGGCGAAACCGAGGCGCTGCCCGACAAGGGGCCCGACGCCGCAGCTCGCTCCGCGCTCGAGTTCCTTCGCAGGTTGACAGAATCGCTCGGGTTGGTAGAATAGCCTGCAGATAGCAAAACCTTCACGGTTTTAGGGGCGGACTTGCGCAAGCGACTCTGCCCTATTTTTATATTCACTCGCTATAGGAGACGGATGATACCTGGGTCAATGACAGAACTGAGAAGCCCGGAATAATGGAGCCAGTTAGAAGCCCTCGGGTTTGCGGGGCGGGATCGTGAGAGCGATTCTGCCCTATTTTTTTCCTCCGTCTGCCCCAACAAAGTAGTTCGAAGATAGCCTGTAGGTGTCCTCGTGGGCGCCTTTTATTTTCAGGGAATCGGCCGCTTCATGAACGAGCGACCGGCTTGACCTAGATCGAACCGCCTTCATCTCCGTCTAGGCGCCGGCAATCAACATCGTGAATCCGCGCGTGCTACAATGCGGGCACCAGAGATGAAAACACAGTCCCCGTCGGGTAGTCGTGGGCGTGCGGGAGTCCGCATCAGTAACCTGCCTCCTTGGTTGTCCCTTCTCTGCATGGTCATCTACATAAAGGAGGAACCAGCCATGCAGATCAGCGTGTCGTCCACCCTGACCGTATATCACGACGGCCAATTCTGGGTCGGGCTGGCGGAGCATGTCGAGGACGGCAGGTACGGCGTCGCCCGCATCGTCTTCGGCGCAGAACCGTCCGATGAGGAGATCCTGCGATTCGTTACAAGCAAATGGGCGAAGCTCGCGTTCTTCGGTGACGATCCGTCCGAGGCGAGCGAGCCCGCGAAGAACCCCAAGAGACGCGCCCGCGAGGCGGCGAAAGCCCTCAAGCAGCCGGCGATGAGCACCAAGGCGCAGCAGGCGCTCGCGAATCAGCGGGAGACGATGAAACGGGAATCGGCTCAAGCAAGAAGCCAGCGTCGCGCGGATGAGGCGGAGGCGCGCTTCGAGCAGCGAAAACTGAAGCGCAAACAGAAGCATCGCGGTCATTGATACCACCATCAACCCATATATAGCAGCAGGCGTAGCTTCGATTGAAACTACGCCTGCCACCTGGTGCTATAACGTTATACAGAACGTATGTTCTATACCCACTCGATGACTAACCCAGTCCGAGCACTACCGATGCGTGTCGCGTCATACCGCCTAAGAGCTGATTCGTTCAGAAAAGGTTCAGGGGGATCGTCGAGTTTATTGCACCCTCGCGTTTTACAAAAGAGAGTACAAGGCCCTCTAGCTCGAATTATTGCATTTAGAACCCCGCCGCTCGTCCATCCCAGCTTGCCCAGAAAGCCCTCCCGCAATGTCCGTGTCCCAACAGATGGGTACCATTTATCAGGGTGCACCTGGGGCAACGGGCTGAAAAACCTGTGCAAGGTCGCTCGCAGAACACGCAACATCAAACACGACAGAAGAGGCGAACGACAGATGCCGGACCCCGGACGACAGCACCGCGGAAGAGAAGCATTCCAACCACAACCGAACGAACATCGCTCCTAGG
>JAXKHW010000065.1:0-4251 GCA_036549635.1 Collinsella sp.
CATCCTGCTCGCCCGTCAGGTCGGCGTTCCCTACATCGTCGTCTTCCTGAACAAGTGCGACATGGTCGACGATGACGAGCTCATCGACCTCGTCGAGATGGAGACCCGTGAGCTCCTCTCCGAGTACGATTTCCCCGGCGACGACATCCCCGTCATCCGTGGTTCCGCTCTGGGCGCTCTCGAGGGCGACGCCAAGTGGATGGACGCTATCCGCGAGCTCATGAATGCCGTCGACGAGTACATCCCGACGCCTGCTCGTAACAACGACCTCCCGTTCCTGATGGCCGTTGAGGACGTTATGACCATCTCCGGCCGTGGCACCGTTGCTACCGGCCGTGTCGAGCGCGGTGAGCTCAAGCTCAACGAGCCCGTCGAGATCGTCGGCATCAAGGATACCCAGAACACCGTCGTTACCGGTATCGAGATGTTCCGTAAGTCCATGGACTTCTGCGAGGCTGGCGACAACGTCGGTCTGCTGCTCCGCGGCATCAAGCGCGAGGACATCGAGCGCGGCCAGGTTCTCTGCAAGCCCGGTTCGGTTACCCCGCACACCAAGTTCACCGGCGAGATCTACGTTCTGACCAAGGAGGAGGGCGGCCGTCACACCCCGTTCTTCGATGGTTATCGTCCTCAGTTCTACTTCCGTACCACCGACGTTACCGGTACGGTCAAGCTCCCCGAGGGCACCGAGATGGCTATGCCTGGTGACCACATCACCATCGAGGGCGACCTCATCCACCCGATTGCCATGGAGGAGGGCCTGCGCTTCGCTATCCGCGAGGGTGGCCACACCGTCGGTTCGGGCATCGTCTCCACGATCATTGAGTAAATTAGCTCTTTGATATAGCTGACTTAGAGAACCCGGCACTTATATGGGTGCCGGGTTCTTTTCTGCAATGGATATTGAGCCGTTGCTGGTGCCGAGAGGATCGATAATGGTCCTGGATGCACCGTCGATTAGCTCTCGATGGCTTCATTGATGTGTTCCAAATATGAATGGATCCACCGAGAACCAATTGACTCGAGGTTTTCATTGACAGCACTTACGTGGAGCTGATAAAGTAACAACTCGTGCCCGTACGGGGCGGAAATGAAAGGTTCAGGATACATGCGTACTCTAGTTACTCTTGCGTGCACTGAGTGCAAGCGCCGCAACTATACGACCACCAAGAACAAGTCGACTATGCCTGATCGTATGGAGATCAAGAAGTATTGCCCCTGGTGCCGTCACCACACGCTGCACAAAGAGACTCGCTAGTCTCTAGTCACATACGCCAGTAGTTCAATTGGTAGAGCATCGGTCTCCAAAACCGAGTGTTGAGGGTTCGAGTCCTTCCTGGCGTGCCAGTCATTATTCCGTAAGCTCCCACTTGGGGGCTTACGGTTTACTCATGTATAAGCGCATTGCGCGGAGGTAACCCAAATGGCCAACAAGAAGAACAAGAAGAAGGCTCAGCAGCCGGCACCTGCCAACAAAGCTGCCGCCAACTCCAAGGTTGAGGCCAAGAAGGCCGTTGCCAAGAAGAACGAGAAGGCTGCGAAGTCCAAGAAGAACGAGAAGCCTGGTTTCTTCGCCCGCACCAAGAAGTATTTCGCTTCGGTCAAGTCCGAGATGAAGCGTGTCACGTGGCCCGATAAGAAGGAGCTCGTGAACTACTCGGTCGTCGTTTGCGCTTCTCTGGTCGTCGTCGGCGTCGTCATCGCTCTGCTCGATGCTGGCTTTGGCGAGGCTCTTGCTCTGTTCTCTGGATTGAGGGGCTAAACCATGTCTAAGCGTTGGTACGTCGTTCACACTTACTCTGGATACGAGAACCGCGTAAAGTCCGATCTCGAGCATCGTATCGAGACCATGGGCATGCAGGACCGTATCTTTGATATCGAGATTCCTATGGAGCGCGTCACCGAGATCAAAGAGGGTGGCAAGCGCGAGACCAAGGATTCCAAGATTTTCCCGGGTTATGTCCTGGTCCGCATGGAGATGGATGATGATGCTTGGACGTGTGTTCGCAACACGCCCGGCGTCACCGGTTTCCTGGGCGGCAACGGTAAGCCCGCACCGCTTTCCCGCGATGAGTACAATAAGATGACTCGTCGTCCCGGTAAGGGCGATTCGCCCAAGCGCACCTCGGTTGATATTCAGGTCGGCACGTCCGTCCGCGTCACCGATGGCCCGCTTACCGACTTTGATGGCAAGGTCTCCGAGGTTAACACCGAGGCTGGCAAGCTCAAGGTCACGCTGATGATCTTTGGCCGCGAGACGCCGGTCGAGTTGGACTTTAACCAGGTCGCTGTCATCGCTTAAGTTTTCGTCCGTTCGCGCGAGCGTGCTTCTTCTGTGACTGCTCATCTCAGGAGTGCTTCTAACACGTGCGTGCTTACGATATAGCAAGTACTTCACACTCGTGATTCGAAAGGAATGACCATGGCTGAGAAGAAGGTTGCCAACGTCATTAAGCTCCAGATTCCTGCTGGTGCAGCTAACCCCGCTCCTCCCGTCGGCCCCGCCCTGGGCGCTGCTGGCGTGAACATCATGCAGTTCTGCCAGGCCTTTAACGCCGAGACGCAGGACAAGAAGGGCGACATCATCCCCGTTGAGATCTCTGTCTACGAGGATAAGTCCTTCTCCTTCATCACCAAGACCCCGCCGGCGGCTCACCTCATCAAGAAGGAGCTGAACCTCAAGTCTGGTTCCGCTAAGCCCCAGGCCGACAAGGTTGGTCAGCTCTCCCAGGAGCAGCTCACCAAGATCGCCGAGATCAAGATGCCGGACCTCAATGCCAATGACATTGACGCCGCCAAGAAGATCATCGCCGGTACCGCCCGTTCCATGGGCGTCACCATCGCTGAGTAGCGATTTCTTATGGTAACGACGGGTGCTCCGAGCGGGGCGCCCGTTAAATGTGTGCAATAGGGCACACGATACGATGTGGGAGGGCTCACGCCCGTTTAACCACAGGAGGTAATGCACATGGCTAAGCATGGTAAGAGCTATAACGCCGCTGCCGAGAAGATCGACCGCGCCACGCTCTACACCCCCCTTCAGGCTGCCAAGCTCATCAAGGAGCTCGACACCGCCAAGTTCGACGAGACCGTCGAGGCCCACTTCCGTCTGGGCATCGATACTCGTAAGGCTGACCAGAACATCCGTGGTTCCATCTCCCTGCCCCACGGCACCGGCAAGACCGTTCGTGTTGCCGTCTTCGCCGAGGGCGAGAAGGCCCGCGAGGCTGAGGCTGCCGGCGCCGACATCATCGGTTCCGACGAGCTCGTCGCCCAGATCCAGAAGGGCGAGATCAACTTCGACGCCGCTATCGCTACGCCGAACATGATGGCCAAGGTTGGCCGCATCGGTAAGATCCTTGGTCCCCGTGGCCTCATGCCGAACCCCAAGCTCGGCACCGTGACCATGGACGTCGCCAAGATGGTCTCCGAGCTCAAGGCCGGCCGCGTTGAGTACCGCGCCGACCGCTACGGCATCTGCCACGTGCCCCTGGGCAAGAAGTCCTTCTCTGAGCAACAGCTCGTCGAGAACTACGCTGCCCTGTACACCGAGATCCTGCGCGTCAAGCCCTCTTCTGCTAAGGGCAAGTACGTCAAGTCCATCTCCGTGTCTTCCACCATGGGCCCTGGCGTCAAGGTCGATCCCGCTGTCCAGCGTGACTTCCTGGCTGAGTAACTGCTAGTTACTGCCTGAGCAAAGCAAGCATTGCTAAAGAAACCCGGTTCTGCCTTGTGCAGGACCGGGTTTCTTGCTATCGCGTCAAAACCATCACAAAGGGGACAGTGTCCTCTTTGTGATGGTTACCAGGGTGTTCTGGCTGTTGAGGACTCGATGGCTTCGTGGCGTTTGAGCTCGCGGCGCATGGTTTGTGAGTTGAGCCAGGCTGCTTGCCAGCCGCGGATGGGGTAGTGCGTCTGGTCAAGCTCAAACTGCGTATAGCCGCAGGCGTTGATGATCGTCGTTCCACACACATGCTGCCGCTCGCGCTGAAAATCGTAGCCGTAGCTTTGGTGCACATGCCCGTGCACCATGTAGTCGGGATTCCAGGATTCGAGTGCTGTGTTAAAGCACTCGAACCCTCGATGCGGCAGATCGTCCAGATCACCCATACCGGCGGCGGGTGCATGGGTAAGCAGAATGTCGCACCCGCCGACCATCCTAACCTTACGCGACAGCTTACGCATGCGCTTGGACATCTCGCGTTCGGTGTACATGTTGGCGCCGTCGCGATAACGCATGGACCCGCCAAG
>JAXKHW010000066.1:0-2989 GCA_036549635.1 Collinsella sp.
CGCAGCCGCGCCTTTAAACTGCTTGTAGGCAATCAGGCGCTGGATCAGGACCTCGCGCAGGGCATCGCCGTCGAGCGCGCTGAGCTCCTCGAGGTCTTCGTCGAACTCGTCATCGTCGTCATCGGCTTTGCGTGGTGTCTCCTGAGGCACCAGCGAGGCGGCCTTGATGTCCAAAAGGGTAGCCGCGACCAGCAAAAAGTCGCTCGCCACGTCTAGGTCCAGCGCCTCGATGCGCTCGGCCTCGGCAAGGTACTGCTCAGCCACCTCGCTGATCGAGATAGCGCCGATATCTACTTTTTGGCGGGTTACCAGCTGCAGGAGCAGGTCGAACGGTCCGCTGTAGACCTGCGTCGACACGCGATACGACATTTTCGACCTCCTTTGACGGCGCCTTCGCGGCGCGGTTTGGGTGCATGTTGCGACCGTTTTGCACGGTCGACCTGTAAGTTTACCCTAGATGCCGGCGATTGCGAAGTTGAGCAGATGGTCCGCCAGCGGATACACGGTAACGTCGAAATACCGTCCGATCACGTCGATGCCGGTCCACATGGGCAGCAGGTACAGCACTAGGATGAGGATGGGCATAGCGTATTGCTGCAGACGGTAATAGTTGTTGAGTGCCTTGCCCTTGAGGAAGGGCACGATGATCGACGAGCCGTCGAGCGGCGGGATCGGGATGAGGTTAAAGAACGCGAGCGACAGGTTGACCACGATAAACGTGGCGCCGAAGTTCATAATTTGGGACGCCACGGCAAAGGACATGCTGGCGTAGAGATTGCCGTACGTTACGTGCATGAGGGCGGCCGCGAGGCACGCGAGTGCGATATTCGATGTGGGGCCGGCTACGCTCACCAGGACCTCGTCGCGCTTGGGGTGCTTGAGGTTGTTGAGATAGACGGGCACGGGCTTGGCGAAGGCGAACACGGGACCGCCTGCGGCGAGCATGAGCAGCGGCAAGATGATGGTGCCAAACGGGTCGATATGGTTGAGCGGGTTGAGCGATACGCGTCCGCGCGAGCGCGCCGTTTTGTCGCCGAGAGCCCAGGCCGCGGCGGCGTGCGCGCTCTCGTGGATGACGATGCCCACGATGACGGCGACAGCGCTGGCGAGAAGGTTCATGAGGTAGCTGCTGGACATGGCGCTCCCCTAGCGGACGCGGCGCGAGGCACGCGTGAGCAGGTAGTCGGCCACAAAGAGGATAACGGCCACGATGGCGTAATCCAGGCGGAACACACCGCCAAAGGGCGATGCGATGACGCCGTAGCCGGCGATGGCGCTCGGTAGCGCGCGCGAAAGCTCAACGACAAAGCCCACGATCTGCAGCTTGGCGGTGAGGCCGCTAAAGCACAGCAGTACGGTCATCGCGCTCATAAAGATGCCGCAGATGCGACAAGCGATGGCGATGATGCTCATCGCCACGGCGGTGGCTTTACGAGAGTTCACGCGCGGTCTCCTCTTCGATCTGGGTGGAAAGCTCCAGCCATTCGTCCTCGAGCTTGGGCAGCTCTTGCTTAAGCCCGTTATATTCCCCCAGCGCGGCGTTGAACTTGTCCTGATCGGCATAAAGCTCTTCGCTTGCCATCAATTCCATAAGCTCGTCATAGCGAGCACGCTTTTTGTCCAGCTCTGCCTCGATCTTCTTAAGCTGGTTGCGAACGCCCTTAAGTTTTTTGTTGAGCGCGGCGCGGGCCTGGGCCTCGGCGCGCTTTTGCTCCTTGGTCTTTTTGCCCTCGGCCGGCTTGGGGGCCGCGACGGGGCTGTTGGCCTGAGCGGCGTTGGCGGGCTTGGTGCTCTTGCCCGCCGCCGGCGCGCTCTCCCCTGCCGTCTCGGCGGCTGCGCGTGCAGCGAGGTCCTCGCGCTTGTAGAGGTAGTAGTCGTAGTCGCCGTCGTAGACCGTGACCTTACCGTCGCGGATGTCGATCACGCGGTTGGCCACGGCGCGTACCAGGTGCTCGTCGTGGCTGATCAGCACGATGGTGCCGGGGAAGTTTTGCAGGGCGTTCTCGAGCATATCCACCGAATCGATGTCCAGGTGGTTGGTGGGCTCGTCCAGGCACAGGAGCGCCTCGGGGGCCACGAGCATCTTGGCAAGGGCCAGACGTGCCTTTTCGCCGCCGGAAAGGACGCGTACCTGTTTTTCGATGGAGTCGTTGTCGCTAAACAGGAAGGCGCCCAGCAGGCTGCGCTGCTGCGGCACGGTCCATTTGGGCGTGACGGTGTCGATCTCTTGTAGGACAGTGTTGGACTCGGTCATGCCCTCGAGCGCGTGCTGGGCGTAGTAGGCGACGCCGACGTTGGTGCCCAGGTCGCGGGTGCCGGTGGTGGGCGGCTCCAGGCCGGCGAGGATCTTCATGAGGGTGGACTTGCCGGCGCCGTTGGGGCCGACGAGCGCCACGTGCTCGCCGCGGTAGAGCTTGAGATCGATGTCACTGTAGATGTGCTTGTCGCCGTAGGACTTGGACACGCTCTCGAGCCCTACGACCATGTCGCCGGAGCGCGGCGGGTCGGGGAACTTAAAGTCGATGTGCTTGTGACCCTCGGGCAGGATGACAAGCTCCTTTTTTATTTGCTCGATCTTGCGGATGCGCTCCTGGGCCTGGGCAGCCTTGGTGGGCTTGTAGCGGAACTTGTCGACGAAGACCTGCATGTGGGCGATGTCGCGCTCCTGGGCGGCACGCTTGGCGCGCATCTGCTCTAGGTTGTCCTCGCGCTGTTTAAGGTAGCTGCTGTAGTTGCCGGTGTAGGTGGTCACGCGGCGGTTCTCGAGCGCAGCGACGTGGTCGACGCAGGCGTCCATGAAGGCGCGGTCGTGGCTGACGATGAGTACGGCGCCGTCGTAGTTGGCGATAAAGCCGCGCAGCCACTGGACGCTCTCGAGGTCCAGGTGGTTAGTGGGCTCGTCGAGCAGCAGCAGGTCTGGGTGGCGCAGGAAGAGCTTAGCGAGAGCGATGCGCATCTGCCAGCCGCCCGAGAACTCGGAGCACGGGCG
>JAXKHW010000067.1:0-16733 GCA_036549635.1 Collinsella sp.
CTTTCACGTCAATCTGCGGCACCTCAGAAGGCGCACTTGGTAGTTATATTTACTTCAACGACGCAAGAAGGTGTTCGGCAGCACCGATGAGCGGCGCGTCGCCCTCCAGAGAGCCGATGAGGATCGGCGTGTCCTGAAGCGGATCGAGCGCCTGGCTGGCATAGCCCTCGTGCACCGAATCCTTCCACGTCTGCGAACGCCAATCGGGACCTTGGTGAATCACGCCGCCCGAAAGCACGATGACCTCAGGGTCCAGGATGTTAGCGAGCGAGCCCAAGCTGGCACCCAGCGCAAAGCCGGCGTCATGGATGACCTCGGTCGCCTTTGCGTCGCCCGCACGGCACAGGTCGTTCACATCGCGACCGACCGAAGGACGGCTGGGGTCGACGCGACCAAAGCGCTCATCGTACATACGACCAATGGAAGTGCCCGAAGCAACCGACTCTAGATGGCCAGAACGGCCGCAGGCGCAGGGAATGCCGGCGGCAGCCGAGCACTCGATGTGGCCCATATGACCGGCAGCGCCATGGAAGCCCTGCATCACGCGGCCGTTCTCGACATATGCGCCGCCGATGCCCGTACCGATGCCCAGACACAAGACGGAGAACTTGCCCTTGCCGACGCCCCAGTGGGCCTCGCCCAGAGCATGAGCCTGCACGTCGCCCACCACGGCAACGGGAAGACCAAGGTCCTCGCGCAGACGCGGCCCCAACTGAACGCCAGACCAGCCGGGCATGATCTCGTTGGCGTAGGCGATGGCGCCCGTCTTGGGGTCGACGACACCGGCGGCGCCAATACCGATACCGAGGACCTCGACATCGGGGTTCGCCTCGAGAGCAGCCTTGATGGACGCCTCGATGCGCTGGAAAACTGCCTCGCCGCCTTCTTGGGCCTCGGTGGGAACCTCGGCTTCAAAGACCGGATGGGGCACGCCGCCATCAGCCGGATACTCCATAATGGCAGTCGCAATCTTGGTGCCGCCGATATCGACGGAGCAAACGTACTTGTTCTCCATGTCGCTCTCCTTAGGAGATATAAACAACTACAGGAAATGCGCCGTCAGGCTAGCCGTCACAGCGCGGAAAAGGTTTTCCAGGTGCCCGAGATCGCCAAGAAACCATGTGACCATTGATCTAATGGGTCATGGCCGCACGGTTGAACGGCGAGGTCGGGTGCCTGGGAAAGCTTTAAAGGAGGCCGTTGTCCTGGAGGACCTTCTTAATCGCCTCGACGTTCTCACCGGTCATGGCCTTCACCGGGCGCGGCATGGTCGGGCTGTCGAAGATGCCCATGAGGTTCATAGCGGTCTTGAAGGCGCCGACGCCACCGGCATAGCCCTGGACGCCCGAGGTGACATCCCAGATGTGGGAGATCTCATTGAGACGATCCTGCTCGGCCTTGACGGTAGCCCAGTCACCAGCCTGAGCGGCCTTCCACTGACGCACGTAGCCCTCGGGCTCAACGTTGGCGAGACCCGGGACGGAACCGTCAGCGCCGCCGAGATAGGCGCCGTCGACAACAACCTCGTGACCGGTGAGGATGCTCATCGGATGGCCGTTCTTCTCGTTCTCCTGAACGAGGTAGCGGAACGAGATGTCATCACCCGAGGAATCCTTGACGCCGGCCAGAACGCCCTCGGCACCGAGCTTGGCAAGGAGCTTCCACGGGAGCTTGGTGTGGACACACACGGGGATGTCATAGGCGAAGATGGGCAGGTCGAGTTCCTCATGCAGGATGCGGAAGTGCTCCTCGACCTCGGTCATGCCCTGCAGGGCATAGAACGGGCAGGTGGCGACAAGCGCATCAGCGCCCAGCTCCTGAGCGACCTTACCGTGCTCGATCATGCGCTCGGTCTCGGTGTCGATGATGCCGACCAGAACGGGAACGCGGTGATCGACGATGCGCACAGCCTCGGCGACAATCTGGCGACGACGCTCGTCGGTGGAGAAGACGACCTCGCCCGAGGAGCCCAGGAAGAACAGGCCATCGACGCCGGCATCGATCATGCGGTTGATGCTGCGCTCAAAGGAGGCAACGTCGAGCTGGTGGTCTTCGGTATCGGGAACAACGACGGGAGGGATAACGCCGGTGAATTTCTGAGTTGCCACAAGAATCTCCTTAGCTGTCTGGCGGGCGACCCTATGCCACCCACTCTTGTTGGCAGTGTCCAGGCCGTCTAGGCCAAAGAACACGGATAGAACGTTTGGTTAAAGAAGTCGACGACTTCGTTTTCGAACGCGTTAATACGCTCATGAGCGTATTTGGCATAGATGATATGCCTCCGGTCACACTCAAGACCGTTGAATACGGCAAACTGACCCTTGGGGTCGCTCACGGTATCCATGAGCGACGTGCCCATGAGCACCGATCCGCGCACCCGAGACGACAGAGCCTCGAGGCCACCGGGAATTGGATTGGCAACCGCCGTGCAGGCAAGTCCGCGCTCGTCCAGAGCAGAAACCGCCAGCGCGACACCGCCGCCAAGACCCTCGCCCCATGCAAAAATGCAATCGGGATCCATGCCATCAAGATTGCGCGCGACCTTCGCCAACGCGCAGCCCCAACGGACGCGCTTGACAAAAGCGGGCGAAGCAATCCCCCACTGCAGGTCGTCCGCACCAGCAACATCGTCATCCAGCGCGAGAACGGCATACCCCATGGCGGCAAATCTCGTCATGTGATGCCAGCCGCGCACAGGCCGATCGATGTCGTGGAACATCAGGCACAGCGGCACGCGCTCAGATACTCGGGCACGACCGACAGGCTCGATCAAACGAGCGTGAATCGCATCGTCACCGAGCTCAAAGGAGACCTCCGAGTAACGGGCGCAGGGGTTAACAAAGTCAATCGCCGTAATGGCCAGGCCTTGAATCTCAAGATTCGAAGCGCATGTCTCTAAATCAGAAACATCTGCTTGGACATCACCGCGCCAGTCCCGATATTCTGCGAGCCTTGACGAAACCGTTCCAGGAATTCCCACAAGCCCGGGGACAATCAGCTCGTCAACATTGCTCTCGCACTTAGACATGAGCCTCCCCTCCCTTGCAGAAAAACGGAATGATCAAATCGTCAAAATCCTGAATCTCCTCGTGGCCAAAGCCTTCAAAGAACTCATGACGCTTTTCGCAGGTCAGGTTGTTATAGACCGCAAACTGCGTCGCTGGCGGACAGACGATATCGGCTGTGCCGGTGCCAAACAGCACGGGGCATTTGACCATAGGGGCAAAGTTCTTGGAATCGAAGTACGCCAGCTTGGCATAGGCTTCGTCAATACGAGTCGAGTCCTCGTCAAACCAGCGAGACCAATAGCGCAGGCCCTCGTAGGCAATGTCATCGGCATCCAAATCCCAGACCAGGCGAAAATCTGACAGGAAGGGATAGAGGATGGCGGCGCGATTGATAAGCTCGCTGTTAAGTGCACAGGTCGCAATGCCCAAACCGCCGCCCTGAGACGCGCCGTTCACAAACACACGGGCAAGATCGATGCCCTCGAGCTCGCGAACGATGCGGCACAGGATGCGAATATCTTGGTGCAAGCGGACATAGTAGAGGTTGGCCGGGTCGCCGTCGATACCGGCGACGATATGGCCCGCGACCGTTGTGCCCTCAAATCCACCAATGTCCTCGGAGGGACCTCCTTGGCCGGGGCAGTCGAGGGCGATGAGTGCCATGCCCATGCCCGCAAACGACGCCTGCTCAAACCAGCTGCGGCTTGCACCCGGATACCCATGGAACTGAAGCACCAATGGCACGGGCTCGTCCGAGACGGGCTTAAGGTACTTGGCATGCAGGCGAGCGCCACACATGCCGGTATACCAGAGGTCGAAAAGCTGGCAGGTCGCGGCATCGTTGACCGATGCCGTCTCGATCGCATAGTCAAGCCCGACGGCGTCGGCCTCGGCCATGCGGTCCTTCCAAAAGAGATCGAAATCCGATGGACGGGGCATAGCGCCTCGATATTCACCAAATTGCTGTTGTAGCTCCTGAGCACTTGGCATGGCTCGTGAACCCAACCTTTCGAAATCGCAACGGAGGTGCGCCCGGCAAGGGAACCGGGCGCACGGGAGGGAAAGCGAGGCTACTCGCCGAGCTTGGGATGCAGCAGCGACGGCGCAGCGCCGAGCAGCATCTTGGTGTAGGGGTCCTGAGGGTGCTGGAAGACCTGCTTGGCCTCGCCCTGCTCGACAATCTTGCCACCATTCATAACGATGATGTCATCAGAGATATAGCGGACCGTCTGGATGTCATGGCTGATGAACACCATGGCCAGGCCGAGCTCCTTCTTAAGGTCGGTCAGCAGGTTCAGAATCTGCGCGCGGACCGAAACGTCCAGAGCCGAGGTGGGCTCGTCGGCGATGATGGCATCGGGGTTCAGCGACAGGGCGCGCGCAATTGCGACGCGCTGGCGCTGGCCGCCCGAAAGCTGGCCGGGAAGAACCTCGGCGGCGGAGCTGGGCAGACCGGTGAGCTCCAAGAGCTCCTTGACGCGCTTCTCCTGCTCGGCCTCGGTACCCAGGTTGTGGACGCGCATGGGGTCGAGCAGTTGCTCGCGAACGACCATGCGGGGATTGAGCGCCGTGGCCGGGTTCTGGAACACGACCGAGATGACGCGACCCATGTGGCGACGGTCCTCGGCGGTACGTTTGGTAACGTCCTTGCCCTTAAAGTAGACCTTGCCGCTCGTGGGGGCCTGCAGGCCGCACATGACGTTGGCGGTGGTGGACTTTCCGCAACCGGACTCGCCGACGATGCCGATGGTCTGTCCGGGCATGAGCTTAATCGTTACACCCTGGACGGCGTGAACCAGGTTGGGGTGCAGAATCGAGCCGGTACGGGTCCTAAAGGTGACGTGGACGTCATCAAGGAAGATGATCGGCTCGACGCCGTTGACTGCGGTCTCGCTCATCTACATCACCTCCGCGTGAGGGGTCAAACCATTTGCCTTGAGCACCTCGTCGGGGAGCTCGGAATAGAAGTGCTCGGTGCCGGGCACGCGCTTGAAGACCGGACGGGTGTCCAGGCCAATGCGCGGATGGCTCGAGCGGGGTGCGAAGCGATCGCCCTTGGGGAAATCGCGCGGGCTCGGAACGGCGCCGGGCACCTGGTGCAGGCGGCCCGAACCGCTCTCGATGGACAGGACGGAACCCAGAAGGCCGCGGGTGTACTCGTGAATCGGGTTGGTGAGCAGCTCCTTGGTGGGCGCCTGCTCGATAACCTGGCCGGCGTACATAACCGTGATGTTATGAGCGACCTCGGCGACCAGTGCCAGGTCGTGCGAAACGAAGATCATGGCAAAGCCGAGCTTGGCCTGAAGATCGTTAAGCAGCTTGATGACCTGCTTCTGGACGGTAACGTCCAGAGCGGTCGTGGGCTCGTCGCAGATGACCAGTTTGGGGTCGCGGGTAAGGGCCATAGCGATCAGAACGCGCTGACGCTGACCACCGGAAAGCTCATGCGGATAGCTCTCGAGCGTACGCTTGGGGTCGAGGCCCACGAGCTCCAGGAGCTCCTCGGCGCTACGGGTACCGCCGCGCTTGGTGAGCTGCTTCATCTGGGCGGAAATGAGCATGGAGGGGTTGAGCGAGGACAGGGCGTCCTGATAGACCATGGCGATATCGGTACCGCGCAGGCCGAACCACTCCTTCTTGCTCATCTTGAGCAGGTCGCGGCCCTCCCAGAGAACCTCACCGGAAAGATGCTCGTCATCGTCAGTCAGGCCCATGATGGCCAGCGTGGTGATGGACTTACCGCAGCCGGACTCACCGACCAGGCCCATGGTCTGGCCAGGACGGACATCAAAGTTGACATGATCGACGACGTTGATATCACCGTGGTGCTCAAACTGGATGCAGAAATCACGGACCGAAAGGATCGGCTCAACGGACTCATCGGGCACATGGCGGTCGTTACGCTTGAGCTCGACATCGCGCAGGGCGCCAAGACGGGCGGACAGGGACTGAGCCTGCTCCTTGTAAGCGCGAACGGGGTCGGAGACCAGCAGGTCGGCCTCGCGGCGCTTGGAGGAATCGGTCGGATCCAGGGCGGCGGAGGGAGCAGCGGCCATGGCGTCGGTAATGCCCTCGGAGAGGATGTTGAGCGCCAGGCAGGTGATCATGATAGCCAGACCCGGGAACAGCGCCTGCCACCAACGGCCAGCGAGCACGCCACCGCGGGCGTCGGCGAGGATGTTGCCCCAGGTAGCGGTGGGCTCCTGGATACCAGCGCCGATAAAGGTCAGCGAGGCCTCGAAGATGATGGCGTCGGCGACCAGGGTAACGGTGAAGACCATGATCGGGGCGATGCAGTTACGCAGAACATGCTTGATCAAAATCCACGGAGCCTTGGCGCCGGAAACGATGACCGCGCGGACATAGTCCTCGCCGTACTCGGACACGATGTTGGCGCGCACGATACGGGCAATCTGCGGAGTGTACATAAAGCCAATGGCGAAGATGATCGACGGCACGGAGTTGCCCAGGATGGAGACGAAGACGGCCGCGAGGGCGATGCCCGGGATGGACATGATGATGTCCAGGATGCGCATGATCGCCTCGGAAACGGACTTGCGCGAAACCGCCGCGAGGGCGCCCACGACCGAGCCGCAGACCAGAGCCATGGCAGTAGCACCGAAGCCGATGATCAGCGAGTAACGGCCACCGTAAAGCATACGCGACAGGATGTCGCGGCCCTTATCGTCGGTACCGAAGATAAATCCATTGCCGGGAGCCTGGCGAGCAGTGAAAATCTCGACCGGGCTATAGGGGGCAAGAAGGGGCGCCAGAATCGCGGTCAGGGCGACCAACACCAGCACGACGGCGGCAATCTTAGAAGACAGCGTCATCTTCTTCCAGCCACCGAGCTTGAGCCCCTTGGAGGCAGCCTTCTCGAGCTGCTCGGTTTGCTTCTCTCGAATCTTTACCATAATCTACACCGTCCTGATGCGCGGGTTGATGAGCAGGTAGAGCATGTCAACCACGATGTTGATGATGATGAAGGCAAGAGCAACGACGATGACGACGCCCTGAACCAGGTTCGCCTCGTTGCCCTGAACGCCCTGCAGAATCGCAGTACCCATGCCGGGGAGGTTGAAGATGACCTCGATGACGACGGCGCCGCCCATAAGGTAACCGATCTTAAGACCGAGGGTGGTGACCGGGGTGATCAGCGCGTTGCGCAAAACGTTGATGCCGACGACGACCTTCTCGGGAACGCCGGCGCCACGGGCCATGCGGACGTAGTCCTTGTCGAGCTCCTCAACCATGGCCGTACGCACGATACGAGTCATCTGGCCCGTCAGCGGGAATGCCAGAGCGATAGCGGGCATGATCATACGTCCCAGATAGCCAGCCGGGTTGGTGGTGAAGTGAGGCAGAGCACCGGATGCCGGGAGCACCTTAAGGTAGGAAGAGAACAGCAGAATCAACAGAACGGCAAGCCAGAACGACGGGGTTGCCAAGCCGGCGATGGAAAAGACGCGGATCACTTGGTCCGGCCATTTATCGCGATACAGTGCCGCGATGACGCCGAGCAAAAACGAGACGACCGCGCCGATGGCAAGACCGATGAAGGTCAGCTGCATCGTGACGGGCAGGGCCGTGGAGATGCGCTTGGCAACGGAGTTGCGAGCAGCACCATAGGTGCCCATGTCACCATGGATCAGATCGCCCATGTAGCGCACGTAGCGCACGGGCCAGGGGTCGTCCAGACCATACTTCTCATGGTACTCGGCAACCGCCTCGGGCGAGGCACCGTCACCCAACGCCGTATAGGCGGGGTCGGTCTTGGAGAACGACATAAGGAAGAACACCAGGACGGTGACGCCCAATGCCATGATCGGCAGCGCCACGAGACGCCTTCCAATCAAACGTAGAAAGTTGTTCACGTTCTCTCCCCTTTCTTTTGTCGGTAGGACCAACTGGTATATGAGTATGGATACTCATTACAAGACCCGAGCGACATCGAGGCCGCCCGGGTCTTTGTTTCAACTATGAGGACGTTGCCTTACGACCGACGCCCCACATATGACTCAAACGAGTCTTAGGCCTTGACGGTCGCGACGCCCCTGAAGGACATGCTCGTCGTGCCGATGCCCTTGAAGCCATCGAGGGCCTCGCCGTTGGGCGCGGTAGACGGATCGTCCCAGGAAGCGGAGACGGTCTTGACGTGGACAACGGGGTACAGAACAGCGTTGTCGGCGATGATGTCGAAGCACTCGTTCCACTTCTTCTGCTGCTCGTCGCCCTCGGCGGCAAGAGCCTCGTCCATGAGACCGTGGAGCTTCTCCCACTCAGCGGACTCCTTCCACGGGCAACGGGTCTGCATCCAGACGTTGTCGCCGTACCACCAGTTGAGCAGCAGGTCGGGGTCAGCGCCGAAGCAGGACGGATCGCCAGGGGCAAGGAGGATATCGTAGGCCTCGCCGCCGTCGATGGCAGCGTAGGTGGCCGGCGAGGTATCGGTCTGGATGGTCACCTCGAAGCCGAGAGCGTCGAGGTCGTTCTTGACCTGGGCGGCCATGCCCTTAATCTGCTCGTTGTCGGTGGTGCGCAGGGTGATGGCACCCGGGGTGATGCCGGACTCCTCGATGAGCTTCTTGGCCTTCTTGGCGTCGGTCTTGTACACCGTGGAAGCCTCATGATAGTTGGTGAAGCTCTTGGGCAGGTAGCAGCTGGCAGCGGTGGCAAGGCCGGCGAAGGTGTTGGTGATCATCTTCTCGGTGTCGAGCGCGTACATGACGGCCTGACGGACCTTGACGTTGTTCCAAGGCTCCTTGGCGACGTTGAACATGATGAAGCGGGTGCCGAAGCCCTGGACGTTGTCGATCTTGCAGCCAGCGCTCTCGAGCTGGTCGACGGCGTCAGCGGTGACGAGCTCCATAACGAGCGTGGAGCCTTCCTGCTGGGCGGTAACGCGAGCGGTGGGGTCGGTCAGGATGCTGTACTGGATCTTCTTATCCTCGGCAGCATACTCACCGTTGTACTCGGGGTTGGGAACCAGGGTGATCTCGGTATCGGAGATAGAGTCGTACATCCAGGGGCCGGAACCGATCGGCTGCTTGGCGCGATCCTCCTCGGACTGAGTAGCCGGGGTAACACGGATGATGGCCAGACGATCCTTGAGCAGGGAGAAGTTGGGGACCTTGGTCTTGACCGTTACAGTGCTGGCATCCTTGGCCTCGATGGACTCGAAGGGCTGGAAGAACGGAGCATAGGTAGCGGAAGCAGCGCAAGCGGTGTAGGAAGCGACGACGTCGTCAGCAGTGACCTCGGTACCATCGGAGAACTTGGCGCCCTTGCGGATGGTGACCTCGAAGGTAGTGTCGTCCACGGACTTGGGATCGTCGGTGGCGAGCTCGTTGAAGGTGCTGTAGTCGTGGTAATCGATGCCGTAGAGACCCTCGACGACGTGCCAGTTAGCACCCAGGCCCACAGCGGAGCCGGTGCTGGCGGGATCGAAGCTGGACGGAGCGTAAGCGGAACCAGCGGTAATCACACCGCCGCCACGGTTGGCGGAATCGGCGGAACCGGAAGCGGAACCCTCGTCGTTGGAGCTGCCACCGCAGCCGGTGAGACCAAGCCCTGCGACAGCAGCGACGCTGCCGGTGAGGCCGAGGAACGAACGCCTGGACATACCCTTGTTGATGATGGCCATGTCTTCTCCTATCAATAGAGAATCTTACCCGGGAGCACCTAGACTTGCCCCCGCGCAACTTGCGGACGATATATACCTTACCTACCGACGAACCCAACTGAGGTGCCGCGCTCGGCGACCGATACATACATACGCTTGAACGGTATTTACTACCGTTCACCGAATTCATTGACAAACGATTCTCCAGACAGTATGTATCGACGAGGTGAGATATCAGTCATCGTCAACCCGCAGGATAGCAGGGTTGTTCACCATGGCTAGTCAAACGTTTTAGCGTTAATAAAACCCGAAATCGACAGGTAATCGCCGCGAAATAAATGATTGAAAATCGGCCAATCATGTATATCAGTTGTTTAGAAGCACGTTTAGTTTTCGGAACGGTTGGCCGATGCCTGGGCGCGTTCGGCATTCCATGCAACAAGTGCCTCGTGGACCGCTTTGGCGACATCGGCCGGAACGCCTCGAACTTCCGCGATCTCTTGCTCGCTCGCCGCGCGCAAACGCTTCATCGAGCCAAAATGGCGCATAAGGGCACGTTTTCTGGTGGGTCCCACGCCTGGAACGTCATCGAGTACCGAAACCGTCATGGCTTTATCGCGCAATTCGCGATGGAACGTGATGGCAAAACGGTGCGATTCATCGCGCACCTGTTTGATTAGATAGAGCGACGCGGACCCGGTCGGAAGCACGACTGGAGTCTCGTCCCAAGGCACAAAAACTTCCTCATCGGCCTTTGCCAAGCCACAAACTGGTATATCGAGCCCAAGAGCCTCAAGTTGCTTGATCGCAGCGGTCAATTGCGGCTTACCGCCATCGACAACGAGCAAATCGGGGCGCGATCCAAAGCGCTCGTCGGCCATGCGCTCGGGAGCATAGCGTCGTCCCAAAACCTCGGACATCGACACGAAGTCGTTTGCCTCGTCCAATTCGGCCTGAATTTTAAAACGACGGTACTGGCTCTTGTCGGCGCGTCCGTTGGTAAACACCACCATCGAGGCGACGGTAAAGGTTCCGTGCAGCGTCGAGATATCGAAGCACTCGATACGCATCGGCGGCGCCGGCAGCGCCAGCGCGCTTTCGAGCTCCAGGAGCGCTTGATTGGTGCGGTCGTCAGCGTACCCCGTTCGCATCATGTAGCGCATGAGGGCATGGCGCGCATTTTTGGATGCCATATCGAGCAAACGGTGCTTTTCGCCACGCTGCGGCCTATGGAGATGGCAGGAACGCTCGCGCTTGCCTGCAAGCCACTCCCCCAGCGCCTCCGCATCCTCAAGCTCGACAGAGAGGTTTATCTCAGCTGGAATATCAGCCGTCTCGTCGTAATAGCGCTTAAGAAAGCCCGACTGGAGCTCTTCCTCGTCAACATCAAGACCCTTGTCGAGAATGAACTCGCAGGTGCGAACTGTTCGGCCCTCACGCACGACAAAGACGCAAGCGGCAGAGATGGTCTCCTCGCGATAGAAACCGATGACATCGATATCGACACTGGAGGGAAAAACGACTTGCTGACGGTCGTCCAGACCCCTGATGACCTCCAAACGACGTTTGACGCGTGCCGCGCGCTCAAAGTCGAGCGCCTCGGCGGCATCCGTCATCTCGGAGGTCAGCTCATCGACGACATCCTTGCGATGGCCCGACAAAAAGCGCTCGACACGCTTGACGTTCTTGGCATAGTCTGCCGGGGAAATCGCGCCGACACACGCACCCGGCCCGCGCCCGACATGGTAGTCGAAGCAGGGACGCCCGTTTTGTGCGCAAATCATATTGACGATGTCTTCCTCGCCCTTGTGGGACTCGATGATACGGCGACAACGACGCCACTCCGCACAGGATGCAGAGCAGATGGGGATAACCTTGCGCAGCGTATCTATCGTCTCACGTGCCGCACGGCTATCGGTATAGGGTCCAAAATAGCGCGTTCCCGGCTTATGACGCTCACGCGTGTATTTGATAGCGGGATACAAGTCGCCCTTTGTAATGGCGATAAAGGGGTAGCTCTTGTCATCCTTGAGGTCGACGTTAAAGTACGGATGGTACTGGCCGATCAGGTTGCGCTCGAGTACAAGCGCCTCATGCTCGGTTTCGACAACGATGTAGTCAAAGCTCGCAACCAATTGCATCATGAGCGGTATTTTTTGGCGCTCATCCTGCAGCGTCACGTACTGGCGCATACGGGAACGCAGGTTTTTCGCCTTGCCAACGTAGATGACATCGCCCTTGGCATCCTTCCAAAGGTAGCATCCGGGCTGCGTGGGAACGCGCGAAACCTGCTCGGCGAGTGTTGGAATGTTGTCGTGACCGGCCACACGCACCTACTTGCGACGAAGCAGCGCCGAGACCTCGGGCATCTTAAGGACGACGGCAAGGCCAAAGGTAACAGCAAGCGAGACGACACCCGCAACGCAAACGTAGCCAAGAGTAATCAGAATCGAGCCGCCAAGTGCCCCGACAAAGTGCTCAAGCGCCCACATGACGCCGGCGCCTGCGGCAGCACCCAGGCCACCGAGCAAAAGGCCAAAGAAACCGCCATGCAGGATAGATTTGACCTGAAGACCACGCAGACGACGACGCAGCCACCACAGCGAACAACCGACCAAGATCACGTAGTCGACGACATACGAAAGCGCGATTGCCGGCATACCGAAGCCCAGCACAACGCCAAACAGCAGAACCGAGCCGGCCTGGCCGATGGCGGAATACAGGCAATAGCGGCTATAGGGCTTCATGTCGAGCAAGGCAGAGAAGCTCTTCTGCATAAACACGACCACGCCGTAGAGCGGCAGCGAGAACGCCAGGTAGACAAGGAACTCGGACACCAGCGCCACGCCGGACTCATCAAACTTGCCGGCACAGTAAATCATGTTGAGCGGACGCGCGAAGACAATCAGGTACAGCGCGAACGGAATCAGGAAGAACAGCATCTGGGCGACGCCACGCGAAATGCCCGTGCGAACGCTGTCGTAATCCTTCTCCTGTGCGTCGTGAGAGAGCTCGGTATAGAGCGCCGTCGAAAGCGAGGCGGCAATCAGCGCGTAGGGCAGCGTGTACCACAGGCGCGCATAGGCGATGACGGAAGGACCAGTCTCGGGCTGGACCACCAGCGCGGCAGCGTTGGTGATAGAAGTCGAGACAAACATGCACACCGTGGCGAGCAGCGTCGGGATACCGAGCGCAATCGTCTGGCGCAGTGCGGGGTCCTTAAAGTCGATATGGATATGGGGATGCACGCCGTGCTTGCCAAGCGCGGGGATCTGACATGCCATCTGAATAAAGACACCGAGGGTCGTACCGGCCGCAATCAAGATGATGCCGGCACGTTCGCCAAACTGTGCGGACACGGGCGCAAAACCCATAAAGCTCGCAATGACGATCACATTGTTGAGGACCGGGGCAAACGTCGACCAGAAGTAGTCGCGGTGTGCGTTGAGAACGCCCGAGAACACCGAGCCCAAACCATAAAACAGAATCTGGATGGCAAAGAAACGGAACATGAACGCAGCGGTATCCATGCTGCCGCCGTCACCCGAAAGGAACGATTGCGTCCAGATAAAGCCCGGGGCGAACACGGTCCCCAGCAACGAAATGCCACCCAGCACCAAAAGCAGAATGCCGAGCAGGTTGCCCACGTACTCGTTCGAGGCCTCGCGACCCTGCTCACGCCTCACGCCCATGTACACGGGCAAAAACGCCGTCACGAGCATGCCACCCATCACGAGTTCGTAGAGCATATTGGGCAGGTTGGTGGCGACCTGATAGGAGGACGAGAGTAGCGACATGCCGATAGCGGCCGCCATTGCCCACGTGCGGATAAAACCGGTGACGCGAGACACGATAGTCAGAATGGTCATAAGCCCGGCGGAACGACCAACCGTGGAGTAGTCCGACGAGCCCATGTCGTCAGTGTCATCTCGCGACGAAGAAGCTTCGGATGAGGGTGTCTGAGGCGCAGACTCTTTTGCAAAATGAGCTCCGCACTTCAATTCTTCCTGCGGCATCGCTCAGTCCTCTCTCGTAATCGCGGCAACCGTCGCCCCGCAAAATGCAATTAAATCATCGGGTGCAAGCTCGAGCTGATAACCACGCTTGCCTCCCGAAATAAAAATGGTATCCCAAAGGACGCATGTCTCGTCAATGAGCGTCCGGTAGCGTTTTTTCATACCGACCGGGCTGCAGCCGCCGCGAACGTAGCCAGTCGCCGCAAGCAAATCCTTCACATGCATCATGGCCAAGGACTTCTCCCCCGCGGCACGCGCGGCGGACTTTAGATCGAGCTCGTCGGCAACAGGGATGCAGCACACGACATAGTCGTTGGACGGTGTCACGCAGACCAAAGTCTTAAATCCTTGACCGGGCTCCTCGCCAAGCTGCTCCGAAATCGCGACCCCCAGGCCCACCGACTCATCACCATCGTCTTCGTACGTATGTAGAACATAGGAAATGCCGGCGCTTTCCAGCTCGCGCATCGCATTGGTTTTTGGCGTCTTTACAGCCTTTGCCATGACATATCCTTTCCCTCGCATTCGGACGCAAGGATTAAGTATATGTCCAATTCGACTGCATACGTCACTTCGGCACAGCAAGCGCCATCGAATCACAAGGAGTCGATGGCGCCCATAAACTGAATCGCCTATTTATTGAGCATCAAGTTGAGCCTGACGCTCCCGGTCACGCCTGAGCAACGGCGCCAAAAACTTGCCCGTATAACTCTGCGGACAGTCCGCAACCTGCTCCGGTGTGCCCGAAACCACGACGGTTCCGCCGCCGTTACCGCCCTCGGGACCCATATCGATCAGGCGGTCGGCAACCTTGATGACATCAAGGTTGTGCTCAATCACCAGCACCGTGTTGCCCGCATCGACCAAGCGCTGCAGCACATCGAGCAGCTGGCGGACGTCCTCAAAATGAAGACCGGTCGTCGGCTCGTCCAAAATATAGAACGTCTTGCCCGTCTGGCGTCGATGAAGCTCCTTGGCGAGCTTCACACGCTGCGCCTCGCCGCCCGAGAGCGTCGTGGCGGGCTGGCCCAGGCTCACGTAGCCTAAGCCTACATCGTACAGCGTCTGGAGCTTGCGCTTAATCTGCGGGATATTCCCAAAGAAGGCCAGCGCCTCGGTGACGCTCATGTCGAGCACGTCCGAGATGGTCTTGCCACGGTAGGTGACCTCGAGTGTCTCGCGGTTGTAGCGTTTACCGCCGCAGGCTTCGCAGGGAACGTAGATATCGGGAAGGAAGTGCATCTCGATCTTGATCTGTCCGTCGCCCTTGCACGCCTCACAGCGCCCGCCACTCACATTAAAGGAGAAACGACCCGGCGAGTAGCCGCGCGCCTTCGACTCCGGCGTACTCGCAAACAGCGCGCGAAGATCATCCCACAGGCCGATATAGGTAGCAGGGTTGGAACGCGGCGTGCGGCCAATCGGCGACTGGTCGATATCGATAACCTTATCGATACACTCGATGCCCTCGATTTTCTTATACGGACCCACAGGGCGCGTCGAACGGTGAATGACATTCGTAAGGGCAGGCGCAATGGTGTCGGTAACCAGGGAGCTCTTGCCCGATCCCGACACGCCGGTAACAACCGTAAGCGTACCAAACTCGATCTTGGCGGTAACGTTTTTGAGGTTGTTGGCTCGAGCGCCCGTAATTTTAAGGCAGCCGCGACCGGGCTTGCGCCGTTCATCAGGCACCCGAATCATTCGTTTGCCGGTCAGATAAGCGCCCGTCATCGACTCAGGACACGCCATGATATCAGCAGGCGTTCCCGCCGCGACTACGTGTCCGCCGTTGACACCGGCGCCGGGTCCCATGTCGATCACGTAGTCGGCGGCACGGATTGTATCCTCGTCGTGTTCGACAACGATAACGGTATTGCCGATATCGCGCAGGCGCTCGAGCGTCTTGATCAGGCGCTCGTTGTCACGCTGATGAAGACCGATCGAGGGCTCGTCCAGAATATAGAGCACGCCCATGAGACCCGCGCCGATCTGCGTTGCCAGTCGAATACGCTGTGCCTCGCCACCGGAAAGCGTCGCCGAGGCACGATCGAGTGTCAGATAGTCGAGTCCAACATCGACCAGAAAACGCAAGCGCTCCAGGATTTCCTTGACGATACGGCCGCCGATAAACTGTTGGCGCTCGGTGAGTTCCAGGCCCTCAAAAAACTCGAGCGATTCACGGCACGACAGGCAACAAACCTCGTAAATGGACTTGCCGCCCACGGTGACGGCGAGCATCTCGGAGCGCAAACGAGCGCCGTGGCAGGTCGAGCACGGCTCCTCGCGAATGTACTTCTCCAGGCGCGCCTTGGTGTTCTCGTTCGTCGTCTCGGTATAGCGTTCGTACAGGATGTTGCGAACGCCCGAAAACTTGGTATCCCACTGGCTGCGACGTCCGTCGAGCTTTTGGTAGTCGACCGAGATCTTCGTATCGCCCAGGCCATCCAAGAATGCACGACGCACGCGAGGGGGCAAGTCCTCCCACGGCGTATCGGCGCTCACCTTAAAGTGTTTGCAGACCGCAGCAAAAATCTGCGGATAGTAGTTCGAATTGCCAAACAGGCTACCAAAGACTCCGTCGGCAATGGACTTCGAGGGATCCTCAATCAGCGCCTCGGCATCAACGGTTTTCTTAAAGCCCAGGCCGTCGCACTCAGGACATGCGCCATAGGGAGCGTTGAACGAAAAGTCGCGGGGTTGTAGGTCGTCGATGGAGTGCCCGTGCTCCGGGCACGCCAGTGCCAACGAATACTCCAGCAGCTCGCCCTCGGTCCCCTCGGGAGCATCACGATCGGGCAGCATATACACGTTTACATTGCCGTGAGCCAGCGCGGTCGCCTGCTCAACAGACTCGGCGATACGGCCCAGAGAATTCTCACGGATCACGATACGGTCGACCACGACCTCGATATCGTGCTTGAACTTCTTGTCCAGATCGATAGGGTCGTCAAGCGAGCGCACCTCGCCGTCGACACGCACGCGGCTAAAGCCCTCGGCGCGAAGGTCCTCAAACAGTTTGGTGTACTCGCCTTTTCGCCCGCGCACCACCGGTGCCAGCACAAACGCGCGGCGGCCCTCCCCCGC
>JAXKHW010000068.1:0-3789 GCA_036549635.1 Collinsella sp.
ATCGGCGAGGACGCCAACCTGTTCTTCCGCAACCTGTCGCTGGGCAACCTGCGCGGCGATTACCGCTTCCTGGGCGTGGCGCCGGTCGGCCTGAAGCCGCTCATCATGCGCGGCCTGGATCGCGAGATCCAACGCGCCCTCGCTGGCGAGCCCGCCCGTGTGTTCTTTAAGCTCAACTCGCTCACCGACCGCGAGGTCATCGACAAGATCGCCGAGGCATCGTGTGCTGGTGTGCGCGTGGACATGATCATCCGCGGCATCTCGTGCCTCAAGCCGGGCGTTCCGGGCAAGACCGAGAATGTGCATGTCCGTTCTATCGTCGGACGCTTTTTGGAGCATGCGCGAGTTTACTCCTTTGGCGTGGACTCGGACATGATCTATCTGAGCTCGGCCGACATGATGACGCGCAACACCGAGCACCGCGTGGAGATCGCCTTCCCCGTGCTCGACCCCACCTGCCGTGCCCTGGTCCATGAGTACATGAGCATGCAGCTGCGCGACAACGTGAAGGCCCGCAGCCTCACGAGCGACGGCACCTGGGTCCCCGTGGAGCGTGCAGAGGGCGAGAAACCCTTCAACTCGCAGGAAGCCCTGCTGGAGCGTGCCTATCGCAACGCCGAGACCGCGCCCGAGCCCGTCATTGAGGCGGAACCTGCCTCCGAGGCCGAGCCGCAGCCAGTAGCACCCAAGGTCCAAGAGGTCCAGGCGACCGTCATTGAGCCCGAGCCTGCACCTGCACCTCAGCCCGATCCGCAGGTCACCAAGCCCGCACCCGAGACGAGCGCCCGTCGCGATAAGCCCGCTGGCAAGACCAAGGCCATCGAGCGCCATCGCCCCGGCCGCGTGCGCATGGGCCTGGGTCTGATCGGCCTGGGTCTTAAGACGCTCATTACCGGCAAGACGAAATAGTCGTTTGTAGAAGCAGTTTGTAGAAGCGCCCCGCATTTGAGGAAAGCCTCGGATGCGGGGCGCTTTTCCCTGCTACCATGGTGCGAACAACAACGCGAATGACAGGCAGGAATATGAAGCTCACCATAGAATCGATGACCTACGGCGCCGACGGGCTGGCGCACGCCGACAACGGCAAGGCCGTCTTTGTGCAGGGTGCCGTGGCAGGCGACACCGTCGAGGCCGAGGTCGTACAGGACGGCAAGTCATTCATGCGCGCCCGCACCACCGAGATTCTGGAGCCAAGCCCCAATCGCATTCAGCCTCCCTGCCCCTTCGTGGGCATCTGCGGCGGCTGCTCGTGGGGCAATCTCTCACGCACGGCACAGCTCGCCGCCAAGGAGCAAAACCTGCGCTCCACGCTCGAGCGCATCGGCAAGTTCGCTCCTGAGCTGGCAGATGAGTTGGTACAGCCCATCTGCCACACCAAGGACGACTGGGGCTACCGCAATAAAATCGAGCTCGAACCGACCGTCGTCAACGGTCGCGTGCGCCTTGGCATGCACGGTGTCGACCCCAGCAAAATCGTGACCGTCGATATGTGTCCGCTGTTCGATAAGCGCTTCCCGAAGGCACTCAAATCGGTCGTCGGCGCACTCAACTATCTAAGCGGCAGCCATGACTTGGGGCTCGAACGCGTGGGCATTCGCGCATCGCGCCGCACCAAGGCACTCGAGGTCGCACTCTGGACGCCCACAGGCTCTTTTCCGCGCTCGCAGGTCTCCCGCGTGCTGGCGGACGCCGCTCATCCTACGAGCATCGTACGCGTGATGAGCAAGGGCGAAAAGAAGGCGCGCCGTGTCTCCAAGGTCGAAATGCTCGCCGGAGAGGGCTCATGGACCGAGAATATCGCCGAGGATCAGATGCGCTTGTCTGCCCCGTCTTTTTTCCAGGTCAACACCAAGGGTGCCGAGATTTTGATCGATCTTGTCATGGAAGCGCTCGACCCGCAGGAAGACGAGCTTGCCGTGGACCTGTACTGCGGTGCCGGCACCTTTACCCTGCCGCTCGCCCGCCGCTGCGACTTTGTCGCTGCCGTCGAGGCCTACGGCCCCGCCGTGCGCGATCTACGCCGTAACCTGGAAATCAACAAGCTTGATAACGTCGACGTCATTGGCGGAGACGCGGTGCGCGAGTTCCCCGACCAGGATGCCGACATCTTGGTGGTCGACCCGCCGCGCGCAGGCCTCGCCCCCGAGGCGATCGGCCTTATCGCCAGCACGAGTGCCCGCGATGTCGCCTACGTGAGCTGCGACCCGGCCACCCTGGCGCGCGATCTCAAACGCTTTGTCGAAGAAGGCACCTTCTCCCCCGTAAAGATCACGCCAGTCGACCTGTTCCCACAAACCTTCCACTGCGAGACCGTCGTCCACCTTAGGCGCAACTAGCCGCTTAATCATTGCTCAGAAAATCATTGGGAAATCGAGCGTGGCAAGCGGAGGTCTTCGGGGTATAAGACGGCTAATTGTATGCCGCCCTATGAAAGGAACCCTTATGCCCAGCGTTGCCGTTCTTGCCGCCGATGGCTTTGAAACGATTGAATGCCTGACCATGGTCGATGTCATGCGTCGCGGCGGCGTGCGTGCCACGCTCGTCTCAATCATGCCCACGCGCGAGGTCGTAAGCTCGCTGCAGATTCCCGTAACCTGCGACGCGCTCTTTGACGAGATCAACTTTGACGAGTATGACTGCGTCGTGCTGCCCGGCGGTCTGCCCGGCGCCACCAACCTGCGCGCCGACCAGCGCGTCTGTGACGTAGTCTGCGAGTTCGCCGCGACCAAGCATGTTGCCGCCATCTGCGCCGCCCCGTTTATCCTGGGCGAGCTTGACCTGCTCGAGGGACGCCACGCCACGTGCTTCCCCGGCTTTGAGAAGAGTTTCCCCGAGGGCGCCTATACCGGCGACAAGGTCACGCACGACGGCAACATCATCACCGCCAGCGGCATGGCCCAGTCGCTCCCCTTTGCGCTTGAGCTGCTGCGTACGCTCGCCGGCGACAAGGCTGTCGAGAAGGTTGCCGAGGGCATTCAACTATGATTTTGGCTTCGCAATCACCGCGCCGCATCGAGCTCATGCGCGAAGCGGGCTACGACATCCGCGTCATTCCCGCTGACATCGACGAGACTCCTTTTGATGACGAAACCCCGCTTACGCTTGTCGAGCGCTTAGCTCGCGCTAAGGCTGCCGCCGTTGCCGCCGAGCACGCCGAGCCCAATGAGCTGACCATCGCGGCCGACACCATCGTCACCTTCGATGGCAAGCTTTTGGGCAAGCCGGCAAACGAGGAGGAAGCTCGCACCATACTCCACGAGCTCTCGGGGCGCACGCACCAGGTCGCAACCGGCGTCTGCATCGTTAGAGCCGGAGACGTAACAGCCCCGCACGCCGCCGAGAGCCTGTCGTTTGTCGATGTGACCGACGTGACGTTCTATGAGCTCACCGACGAGCAGATTGAGCGCTACGTCGCCTCGGGCGAGCCCATGGACAAGGCAGGCGCCTACGGCATCCAGGGCGTCGGCGGGCGCATGCTCGTGCATGATATTTCGGGCGACTTCTACAACGTGGTGGGCCTGCCCATCGCACGCGTCGCACGCGCGATTCAAAAACTATCGTAATTGCATCTGGCGCTGGGTATCCCCCAGCGCCTACAATTTCGGCGTACCGTACGGATCCCGACCGGGCATAAGGCCCAGCGGAAAACCGATAGGAGTAAAACATGGATACACTGCTTGAGGCCATTGACGTTTGCGATGTCGATGGCTTTTTCTTTGGCAACTATACGGACGAGGAGGCCGGCACCGGTTGCACCGTAATCGTGGCACCCGAGGGCGCCACCGGCGG
>JAXKHW010000069.1:0-3001 GCA_036549635.1 Collinsella sp.
AGGAGACGGCGCGATACATGGCGCCCGTGTCGAGCTTGTTAAAGCCCAGCTGGCGGGCGATCTCCTTGGCGATGGTGGACTTGCCGGATCCGGCGGGGCCGTCGATGGCGACGATCATGCAATGCTTCCTTTCGATGGGTGACGTGCTGGTATGGTTCGCGGGCGTTGGGGCGCGGCGGGTTTGCCTAGCCCGTGTAGCGCTCGCGGTAGGTGTTGCGCTTGGGTGCTGAGCCATGGCTGCCGTGGTGACGCGTGCGGCTGGCAGGCGTGTCTTGGGGCTTGCCGCCGTTGCGCTTGGAACTCGCCTGCTTGGGCGGGATGCCGCCGGCCTTGAGGATCTGCACCTCGCGGTCGGTGAGCTCGCGCCACGAGCCCTTGGCCACGTCCTTGAGCTCCAGGCCGGCAAAGTTGCAGCGGTGCAGGCGGATCACCGGGTGGTGGATCTTGCTCAGCATGCGCTTGACCTGGTTCTTGCGGCCTTCGCGGATGATGACCTCCACGGCGGTGGTACCGGGCTTCACACCCTGCGGGGCCACGGCTTCAGCCTCGCGCGCGTTGATGATGCGACAGATTGCCGGCTGGCACGGGCCGTCGTCGAGCTCGATGCCGCGGCGGAGTGGTTCCAAGTCTCGATCGGTCAGTTGGCCATCCACGAGTGCCTGGTAGGTCTTATAGACATGCTTGCTGGGATGCAGCAGGTCCTGCGAAAGGTCGCCGTCGGTCGTGAAGAGCAACAGTCCCGTGGTGTCGCGGTCCAGGCGGCCCACCGGAAAGAGCCCCGGAAAGCGGTCGCGCGGGACCAGGTCGGCCACACAAGGGCGCTCCTGCGGGTCGCTCATGGTGGTGAGGTAGCCGGTCGGCTTGTAGAGCATCAGGTACACGGCGCCTTGGTTGAGCTTGACGGGCATACCGTCGACCTCGATGTGATCGCGGTCGACATCGACCTTGGTGCCCAGCTCGGTCGCGACCTCGCCGTTGACGGTCACGCGGCCCGCGGTCATCAGGTCCTCCGAGCCGCGGCGGCTCGCCACGCCCGCACGCGCCAAAAAGCGCTGCAGGCGCATGGTGTGCGGATAGACGGGCTGGGCGTCGGTTGCGGGTACTGCGTTGCCCATGGCGCGCGTCTCCCCTACTTCGTTAGTCCTCGTCATGCAAATCCTCCGAGGTCACGTCGACGACCAGAGTCTCCAAGTCCTCGACTGCCTCAACATCTTCAACATCGGTATCGAGCAGTTCGCGCTCTTCGTCTAGGTCCTCGGCCTGCTCCTCGAGCGTGGACTGAATACTGCGGCCGCTCAGGCGCTCGCGGATAAACTGGCGCGACTGCTCGTCGGGGGCAAACTGCTCCAGATCGGGCAGGTCGCGGGTGGAACGCAGGCCGAACTTTTCCAAGAAGGCGTTGGTCGTGCCGTAGATGATGGCCTGACCGCGCTGGGGGTCGCGGCCGAGCTCGCGCACCAGACCCTTGTCGACGAGCGACGCGATGACGCCGTCAGAATTGACGCCACGGATGCCCTTGACTACCTCGCGCGTCACGGGTTGGTGGTATGCGATGACGGCCAAGGTTTCGAGCGCCGCCTGCGACAGCTTTTGCGTATCCCAGCTCAACACATAGGCCTCGACCACATCGTGGTAGGCTGGGTGCGTAAACAAGCGCCAGCCGCCGGCGACCTCGCGCAGCTGAAAGCCGCGGTTGGCCTCCTCGTACTCAACCTTGAGCTCGGCGAGCAGCGACGCGCACTCGCCGGGGGCGATATCCAGTGCGCCGGCCAGCGCGGGCGCACTCACCGGGTCGCTCGACACCAGCAGCAGCGCTTCGAGGGCGCCTTTGAGGCTGTTTGCCTCCAGCGTGGAAAGGGTTGACATGGTTGCGGCTCCTATTCGGTGAGTTCGGGGCCCTCGCCGGGAACGTATGCCTCGGCGCCCTCGACGCGGTTGATGCGGATGGTTCCAAAGATCTCGTCCTGGCTCAGCGTGAGCGAGCCGCGCTTGGCAAGCTCAAGCATGGCCAGGAAGGTGACGACGAGCTGCTCGGTGGTGGCGTCGCCGTCCAGCAGTTCACGGAAGGTGCAGGTTTGGTGCGCCGTGGTAAAGCGGTCGACCGAGGCCACGGTCAGGTCGAGCGGTACGCGATGCGGCGCCACATGCTCGGCCTCCAGCAGGAAGGTCTGGCGCTTGCCGTCCAGGTCGGCGCAGATGACGGCCAGGCCGCGCAGGGTAATGCCGGCCAGGTAGTCGGGCATGAGGCCCAAGAACTCGGGGTCGGGGCCGGCCACACGCGGGTGCATGCGGCTTTCGGCCTGCATGCGCGCACCGAGGGCCGCAGCCGCGCCTTTAAACTGCTTGTAGGCAATCAGGCGCTGGATCAGGACCTCGCGCAAGGCGTCGCCGTCGAGCGTGCTGAGCTCCTCGAGGTCTTCTTCGAACTCGTCATCGTCGTCATCGACTTTGCGCGGGGCTTCCTGCGGCACCAGAGAGGCGGCCTTGATGTCCAAAAGGGTTGCCGCGACCAGCAAAAAGTCGCTCGCCACGTCCAGGTCCAGCGCCTCGATGCGCTCGGCCTCGGCAAGGTACTGTTCGGCCACCTCGCTGATAGAGATGGCGCCGATATCTACTTTTTGGCGGGTTACCAGCTGCAGCAGCAGGTCGAACGGTCCGCTGTAGACCTGCGTCGACACGCGATACGACATCTTCGACCTCCTTTGACGGCGCCTTCGCGGCGCGGTTTGGGCGCATGCTACGACCGTTTTGCACGATCGACCAGTAAGTTTACCTTAGATGCCGGCGATTGCGAAGTTGAGCAGCTGCTCAGCAAGCGGATACACGGTAACGTCGAAATAGCGGCCGATCACATCGATGCCGGTCCACATGGGCAGCAGGTATAGAACCAGGATGAGGATGGGCATAGCGTATTGCTGCAGGCGGTAGTAGTTGGCGAGCGCCTTGCCCTTGAGGAAGGGCACGATGATCGACGAGCCGTCGAGCGGTGGGATTGGGATGA
>JAXKHW010000070.1:0-2507 GCA_036549635.1 Collinsella sp.
GGTGCAAGTGAGCATTGTCTCGGACTCCAACCCCAGCGACTTTTTGTCGAGCCTGGTCTACATGACCTACAAGAGCGGCGACTTCTTTATCCGCGGCATCGAGATCACCATCGCACTTGCGACCTTCGGTACCGTCATCGCCTTTTTTCTGGCACTGCTCTTTGTGTTCCTGCGTATTCAGACCTTCGATCGCGTGGACAACGACCTAGTGCGCTTCTTTAAGAGCATCGGCCGCGGCTTTGCGACCGTCTACTCTACCATCGTGCGCGGCACGCCCATGATGGTCCAGGGCCTGCTCATCTATTACGCGGGCTTCACCGTTTTGCGCGGCATGGGCTTCGAGACCGCCCAGGCCAACCAGATTTGGAGTACCTTCACCGCCGGCCTCGTCACCATCTCGCTCAACTCCACCGCCTACATGATGGAGGTCCTGCGCGGCGGCATCGAGTCCATCGATCCCGGCCAGGCCGAGGCGGCGCGCTCGCTGGGCCTGTCGCAGTGGCAAGCCATGCGCAAAGTCGTGTTCCCCCAGGGCATTAAAAACGCGATTCCGGCGCTCACCAACGAGCTCATCATCAACATCAAGGATTCGTCGGTGCTTTCGGTCATCGGCGTGTTCGACCTCATGTACGCCACCACCACTGTCGCCGGCGTGTACTACCGCCAGATGGAGGTCTACTGCGTGGCGCTCGTGGTCTACCTGATCCTGACGCTCGTGGCGAGCCGCCTGCTCGAGGCCTTTGGCAAAAAGCTCGGCGCCGAGGCTCCGGCAACGCTTCCCAGCTCCAACTAGGCTCAAGACGAGGAGAATCATCATGGCAGATACCGCCACTACCGGCACCGCGGCCGCCGCACAGACCAATGAGTCGCTCATCCGCGTCGAGGGCCTGCGTAAGAGCTTCGGCTCGCTCGAGGTGCTCAAGGGCATCGACCTGTCCGTTAACCCCGGCGAGGTCGTTACCATTATCGGCGCCTCGGGCTCGGGCAAGTCGACCTTCCTGCGCTGCCTCAACCTGCTCGAGACCCCGGACGCGGGCCACATCTGGTTCCACGGCCAGGATCTCACGGCCGAGCGCTGCAACATTAACAAACTGCGTGAGGACATCGGTATGGTGTTCCAGGGCTTTAACCTGTTCAACAACATGGATGTGCTCGACAACTGCACGCTTGCGCCCGTCACTCTCAAAAAGATGAGCAAGGCCGAGGCTGAAAAAATTGCGATGGAGCATCTGACGAGCGTGGGACTCGAAAAGTTCGCGCACGCCGCCGTGGGCCGCCTGTCCGGTGGTCAAAAACAGCGCGTGGCCATCGCTCGTGCCCTGTGCATGAATCCGCAGATTATGCTGTTCGACGAGCCGACCTCCGCGCTCGACCCCGAGATCGTGGGAGAGGTGCTCGAGGTCATGCGCAAGCTCGCTGCCGACGGCATGACCATGGTCGTCGTCACGCACGAGATGGCCTTTGCCCGCACCGTGTCCGATCGCGTGGTCTTTATGGACAAGGGCGTGGTCCTCGAGGACGCCGCGCCGGCCGAGCTCTTCGGCAACCCCAAGCACCAGCGCACCCGCGAGTTTCTCTCGCGTTATCTCGAGGACAAATAACCAACCGCAAATGTTTGCGTGGCAGGGCCGCTCCGGTGGGGCGGCCCTCGTCATCACAATCGAAAGGATGTCATGGCCGAGGTTTGGCGCTTCTTTGCGCATGAGGACGATTTTGCCGATTTGGACGAAACTGGCGCGTGCGAGCGCTTGGGCCGCGTGCTGTCATTTCCGACCATCTCGAGTATGGATGCCGAGGCGGTGGACTGGCAGCCGTTCGACGACCTGCGCGCCTATATGCAGCAGGCGTGGCCGCGCGTGTTCGCGGCGGGCGAGGTCGACCTTATCGACCATTCGCTATTGGTGACGCTTAGCGGTTCCGACCCTGACCTCAAGCCCATTATGCTCATGGGCCACATGGACGTGGTTCCCGTGGTGCCGGGTACCGAGGCCGACTGGACGCACGACCCCTTTAGCGGGCACGTGGACGACACCTACATCTGGGGCCGTGGAGCGATCGACATGAAGGACCAGGTCGCAGGCATTCTCGAGGCTGTCGAGTATGCGCTGGCGCACGGTTGGCAGCACGAGCGGACGCTGCTCCTGGCCTTTGGCCAGGACGAGGAGACGACGCAGTGCGGCGCAGGCGCCATCGGCCGCGCGCTCGAGGAGCGCGGTGTTGAGCTCGAGTTCCTGATCGACGAGGGCGACTACCGCATCGTTTCGGATGCCGAGTACAGCGCGGGCGAGGGTTGGCTCATGCACGCCGACCTCGCGGAGAAGGGCTATGCCGACATTGTGCTCAAGACAAAGAGCGCGGGTGGACATTCTTCCAACCCCTACGGCGGCACGTCGCTCGAGGTGCTTAGCCGTGCCATCACCGCAATCTGCGATATCGAGTGGCCGACGCGCGTGACCGACTTGCTTGCCGCCCAGCTCGTCGAGTTGGGGCTCTACACGACCGATGAA
>JAXKHW010000071.1:0-19793 GCA_036549635.1 Collinsella sp.
CATATGAAGTTTATCGCGAGTTCCGCACGCAAAGGAAAGCACTTAATGTGCTTTCCGTCTTGCGCAGGACTGTAGAGCAGGAAACTTCATATGCGTCCCTCCCGGGCGCAAGCAAAAGGGCGGCCCCTGTCCGGAGTCGCCCTTGTTGAGCTGCTTATGTTTAGCTGTTACTCGGCGTCGTGGTGACGGCGGGGCTTGCGGCCTCCGTTGTCGCCGGGACGGCGCGGACGGTCGCTGCGCTCGGAGCGCTCGCGACGCGGACGCTCACGGCGCTGGAAGTGCTCGCCGTCGCCCTCAGAGGCACCCTCGGCGCGAGACGGGGCCTCGGGCTTGTCAAGACGATCGAGCGAGATCTTGCCGCGATCGTCGACCTCGATGACGACGACCTTGACCTCGTCGCCCACGTTGAGGACGTCCTCGACCTTCTCCACGCGACCCTTGGCAACGCGGGAGATGTGCAGCAGGCCGTCCTTGCCGGGCAGCAGGTTGACGAAGGCGCCGAAGGGCTGGATGGAGACCACGCGACCGGTGTACTCCTCGCCCGGCTCGGGAACCTTGATGATGAGCTTGATGCGCTCAACGGCCTGGTCGACGGACTCGCCGGTGCCGCCGACAAAGACGGTGCCGTCCTCCTGGATGTCAACCGAGGCGCCGGTCTCGTCCTGAATGCCGCGAATGACCTTGCCGCCGGAGCCGATGACGTCGCGAATCTTATCGGTCGGAACCTGGATAGAAACGATGCGCGGAGCGGTGCTGCGCGTGGTGTGGCGCGGCTCGGGGATCACATCGAGCATCTTCTGCAGAATGAAGGCGCGACCCTCCTTGGCCTGCTGCAGGGCGCGGGCCAGGATGTCGAAGGTGAGGCCGGTGGCCTTGTTGTCCATCTGCAGGGCGGTGATGCCCTCGGTGGTACCGGTGACCTTAAAGTCCATGTCGCCCAGGAAGTCCTCGAGACCCTGGATGTCGGACAGGACCACGGTCTTGCCCTCCTCCTGGATCAGACCCATGGCGATACCGGAGACCGGGCGCTTAATGGGCACGCCGCCGTCCATAAGGGCGAGCGTAGAACCGCAGGTCGAAGCCATCGAAGAGGAGCCGTTGGACTCCATGACCTCGGAGACGACGCGGATGGCGTAGGGAAACTCGTTCTCGTCGGGGAGCACCGGAAGCAGAGCGCGCTCGGCCAGATTGCCATGGCCGATCTCGCGGCGCTTGGGGCTGCCCATGCGGCCGGTCTCGCCGGTGCAGAAAGGCGGGAAGTTGTAGTGGTGCATGTAGCGCTTGCCCTCGGTGGGCTCGATGGTATCCAGACGCTGGCCCTCGTTGAGCATGCCGAGCGACAGGACGGAGAGCACCTGGGTCTGGCCACGCTGGAACAGGCCGGAGCCGTGAACGAGCGGCAGGTAGTTGTCCTTCACCATGATGGGACGGATCTCGTCGGCGGCACGGCCGTCGACGCGCTCACCGGTCTCGACGACCATGGTGCGCATGGCCTTCTTCTCGAGCTTCTTGAGCGCCACGGGGATCTCGCGCTCCCAAGCGGCCTGCTCCTCCTCGGTAAACTCGGCGCGGATGGACTCCTTCAGAGCCTCGACCTTACCGATACGGGAGAGCTTGTCGGCGTCGCGAAGGGCTGCAGCCATCTCGTCGTAGTGGGCGAAGATGCGCTCCTGGACCTCCTCGACGGGCTGGTCGAGCGGGTACTCCTTCTTGACGATAGCGCCGTTGACCTGCTCCCACTCGGCGACGAACTCATCCTGAGCCTGGCAGAAGGCAGCAAGGGCCTCCTGGCCAAACTTCATGGCGGCAAGCATGTCGTCCTCGGAAATCTCCTCGGCACCGGCCTCGACCATCGAGATGAAGTCGGCGGATCCGCCCAGCTCCAGGTCCAGATCGGAGTTCTCGCGCTCCTCGTAGGTGGGGTTGACGATAAACTCACCGGTCTCCACGTTACGGCCGATGCGCACGCAGGCAAGCGGGCCCTCGAAGGGCACGCCGCCGAGCGTCATGGCCAGGGAGGCACCCATGACGTTGATGACGTCGAAGGGGTTGACCTGGTCGGCGACGAGCGAGGTAGCGACAATGTGTACCTCGTTGCGGAAGCCGTCCGGGAAGCTCGGGCGAATCGGACGGTCGATCATGCGCGCGGTGAGCGTGGCCTTCTCGCTGGGACGGCCCTCACGCTTGAGGTAGCCACCCGGGATGCGGCCGGCAGCGTACATCTTCTCGTTGAAGTCGACGGTCAGCGGGAAGAAGTCATAGTTCTTGCGCTCCTTGGAGACGACCACGGTATCGAGCATCGTGGTGTCGCCCTGCTTGACCAGACAGGCGCCAGTGGCCTGCTTGGCAAGCTCGCCGGACTCAAAGGTGTAGGTCTTGCCGTACAGCTCAAAGGTCTTGGATACGAGTGTCATTGTTCTCCTTTACCCCACAGGCCCCTTGCCTGCGGGCTTCTCATGTGACGCGGGCCCCCTGCCCCCGCCACGCTTCAGAGCGTGATTGTTCACGCCCTTACACAAAAAGAGCGTCCCGCATGCAGGACGCTCTTAGCATGTACAAGTTCGCTACTGAATATTGTCGCGAATGCCCAGAGCCTTGATGAGCTCACGGTACTCGACGATGTCGTTCTTCTTGATGTAGGAGAGAAGACGACGACGACGACCGACGAGCATGAGCAGGCCACGACGGGTGTGGAAGTCCTTCTGGTGGGACTTCATGTGCTCGGTCAGCTCCTTGATGCGCTCGGACAGGATGGCGACCTGAACCTTGGGGTTGCCGGTGTCGACCGGGGTGTTACCGAACTGGGCAGTCAGCTCCGCCTTGCGCTCTTTGGAAACAGTCATTGTTTCACCTTTCGTTTTGCGTCGCCATCGGGCGACTCGATTCGCCTCGGACTGGGAAGCCGCCGGTGGAGCGAGCAACCAAGGTCGAGGTACCAACAGGTCGGTATGTTACCACAAGCAGCCCGCGCCTGCGCATCATCACCGACCCAACATGAATTCCATCGCACGGAGGCGCTGATCGGTGTGCGTGGCGGCCCAAACATGCGAAAGCCCGAGCAAGAATGCCGCCGTATGCGGGTCGATTCGCTCGGCCATGAGCGCATCGAAGGTCATGGACATGAGGGCGCGCAGCCATGCGACCTCACCGGTCGACACCAACTCGGCACCCGGAACGCTCGACGCGCACGAGCCGCACATGAGCCCGCCGGCCTGGGGCGAAAAATACGACAGCATGGGGTCTCCGCACAGCACGCAGGCCGAAAAATCGGGTCGGTAGCCAACGTGCGACAGCAGCTTAAAGACAAAGGCCGCCACGAGCAGATCCATATGCGCTGTGTCGAGCCCGCTGCCCACCAGGGCAAGCGCTCGCTGCGTTATGGCAAAGGTAAACGGGTCCTCGGCGTCCTCGAACGAGCACACGCGCGCGACCTCGGCGATCGCGCTTGCGGCGCAGGTCGTCTCGTAATCGGGCGCAGCGCCGAGCGGCGCTTCCATAAGCTCGGCCTGGGAAACCACGTCGAGCGACCGCCCATGCGCGAGCAGCATGTCGACGGTACAGAACAGCTCACAGCGCGCCGCCAACCGCCCGCCGGGCTTACGCGCACCCTTTGCCACGGCACGAACCTGCCGCCCCCGCTCGTCAAGCATCGTCAAGATCAGGTCGGTCTCTTTGAGCTTAGTCTTATCGAGCACGAGCACTTTCGTGCGATATGTCCGGGAGCCTGCCATGCGCGCCGCGCGTCCTTAGTCCTCGGCGTTGTAACCAAAGCGGCGAATCTGAGCTTCGTCGTCACGCCAGCCGGCCTTAACCTTCACGTCCAGCTCCAAAAAGACCTGGGTGCCAAAGATGCGCTCAAGGTCGCGACGGGCGTCGATACCGATATGTTTGATCATCTCGCCGCCCTTGCCAATGATGATGCCCTTCTGGCCCTCACGCTCAACGTAAATGGTGGCGTGCACGCGCAGCACCTTCTTGGTCTGCTCGAGCGCATCGCAGATCACGCCCACGGAGTGCGGGATCTCATCACGGGTGCGGCGCAAGACCTTCTCGCGCACAAACTCGGCAACGAGCGTCTCATCGGAAGCGTCGGTACCCATGTCCTCGGGGAACCAACGCGGACCCTCGGGCAAAAAGTGCGCAACGGTCTCTATAAAGGCGTCGACGTTGAAGTTCTTGACCGACGACGTCACGATCTCGTCGTCATACTCCATGAGCTCGTGGGCGGCCTTGAGCTGTTCCATAACCTGGGCGGGATCGGCCTCATCGGCCTTGGTGAGCACCAGGACCTTCTTGCAACGGGCGCATCTTACGCGCTCGGCAACCCAAGCGTCTCCCCTGCCGATCGGCTTGGTGGCATCAATCAAAAACGCGACGACATCGACATCGTTCAGCTCGAACAACGCGCTCTTGTTAAGCTCGGATCCCAGACCGTCCTTGGGCTTATGAATACCCGGGGTATCGACAAAGACCAGCTGGTAGCCGGGACGGTTGACGACGGCGCGCATGCGGCGACGGGTCGTCTGAGCCACCGGCGAGGTGATGGCGACCTTTTTGCCATAGCAGGCATTAAGCAGCGTGGACTTGCCGGCGTTGGGGCGTCCGACCAGGGCCACAAAGCCGCTGCGGAAACCGGGTTCCACGTCACCAAAGCCCGCGAGGCTGTCGTCCTCGTCGCACAGGGCGTCGAGCTCCTCGTCGCTCATGCCCTCAAACGGGTCGAACTCCTCGACATCCTCGAGCTCCTCGGTATCCACCGCATCCAGGACCTCGTCATCCAAAACTTCATCGGTAGGCTGCATATTGTCGGACATGGGAATCCCTTTCTAAATAAAGCCGAGCGCGTGGGCAAATACCAGCACGCCCACAATCGCGGCGGTGATGGAAAGAATGTATACAGAGGCGGCGGCGATGTCCTTCGCACGCTTGGCCAGCGGATGGAGCTCCTGGGTCGCCAGGTCGACGATGGCCTCCATAGCGGTGTTGCACAGCTCGCCGTGAATCACCAAGCCACAACAGATGATAATCGTGGCCCACTCGGCAATGTCGAGGCCCACGATACAGCCGGCAATGACGGTGCACACGCCCGCAACGAGCATGACCTTGATGTTGCGCTCGGTCTTGACGGCGGTGACGAAGCCCTCCATGGCGTAGGAAAACGACTTAAAGAAGGACGGATGGTCCTTGTTCGATCCGGGAATCATAGACGGCTCCTAGTCGTGGGCGTGGTTGGTGATGGGGCCGACGTGGACTAGCTTAGGGTCCTCGCCGCGCTCGAGCGACAGATCGCGCAGGATGGCGTCCTCGCGGGCCTCCATGACCTCGGCCTCGTCGTCCTCGATGTGGTCATAGCCCAGCAGGTGCAGCATTCCGTGTACGAGCATCAGACGGCACTCGTCAGCGGGGCTATTGCCAAAACCGGGGGCCTGACGGGCAATAACCTGCGGGGCCAAGATAATATCGCCGAGCTCGAGCGTCTCATCGGCGGGAATGTCATCGTCAAAGGCCGAGTCGCACTCAAACGAGAGCACATCGGTGGTGCGGTCGATACCGCGCCACTCGTGGTTGAGCTCGTGCATCTCGTCCTCGTCGACATACGAAAGGGAAATCTCGACTTCACGCTCAACGCCCTCGGCGGCAAGCACAACCTCGCAGATGTGCTCCACCTCCTGCGCGTCGAGCAGCGTATCGAGCTCGGCATCGTTGCTGATCAATACACTCAACGGGACTCCTTTCGGTCACGTACGCGCTTCTCGCGCACATCATCATAAGTATCGTATGCCTCGACGATACGTCCCACCAAGGCATGGCGCACCACGTCGGCACGCTCGAGGTGCGAAAATGCGACATCATCGACACGGCCCAAAATCTTCTCGACATCCGCCAAGCCACCACGACGACCCACCAGGTCACGCTGGCTCAGGTCGCCGGTAATCACGAACTTGGAGTTGAAGCCCAGGCGCGTCAGGAACATCTTCATCTGCTCGGGCGTGGTATTTTGCGCCTCGTCGAGCACCACGAAGGCATCACTCAGCGTGCGGCCGCGCATGTAGGCAAGCGGGGCGATCTCGATCACGCCGCGCTCCATAAGCTCATCGTTGCGCTCGCGATCCATCATGTCAAAAAGGGCGTCGTAAAGCGGACGCATGTAGGGATCGATCTTTTCCTCGAGGGTGCCAGGCAAAAAGCCCAGTTTCTCCCCCGCCTCGACAACCGGACGCGTCAAGATCAGACGGCCCACCTCGTGACGCTTGAGCGCGGCAACGGCGAGCGCCATGGCCAGATAGGTCTTACCGGTACCGGCAGGACCCAAGCCAAACGTGATGGTATGCGAGCGGATGGCATCCACATAGCGCTTTTGCCCGAGCGTCTTGGGGCGAATGACGCGGCCGCGATACGAAAGCAGCACGTCATCGCGAAGCGACGTAGCCTCGTGCTCACCGTCGCGCAAGACGGCCAGGCAGCGAGAGACATCGTCGGCAGACAGCGTGCGCCCGGCGGCCGCCTCGCGAAAAGCGTGCTCGAAAAAGCGCGCCACGAGTTCGACCTCGTCCGGGTCGCCGCTCACGGAGATGCTATCGCCACGGGCGACCACATGAGCGCGAACCAAGCTCTCGAGCGCACGAAGGACGCCGTCGCCGGCGCCCAAAACGCGCGAGGGATCAATCCCCTCGGGAACGGTAAGTCTAATCTTCGAGGCTTCCATGAACCTCCCTGCGTGCATGGACCAAGCCGGAATCATCGACTCCGATGATAGCAACATCGAACAGGCACGGGGCTGTAAGTCCACAGGTATCGTCAAGACGGGCATGATGGAACGAGCCGAGCGTCAGGTTGTCGCCATACTCGAGCACGGCACGCTCGACCGTGCCCACGCGACGGCGAGCGTCGGCAATAGCGAGCTCCTGTGCAGCGGCCCGCATACGGCGGCTGCGCTCGGCCATAACCTCGGGCGGAACCTGGTCGGGCATGTCGGCAGCAAGGGTACCGGGACGCTTGCTGTAGCGGAACACGTGCATACGCGAGAAACCCACACGGCGGCACAGCGCCAGCGACTCCTCGAACTCCTCGTCCGTCTCACCAGGGAAGCCGACAATAACGTCGCAAGAAAGTGACGCCTGCGGCAGATTGGCGCGAATCATACGCACCGTGTCCTCAAAGGCCTCGGCGCTATAGGGACGGCCCATGCGATGCAGGGTCGCCGTGCAGCCGGACTGCACGGGCAGGTGCAAAAAAGGGGCGATACGCTGCGGATAGCGCGCCATAACCTTAAGCAGGCGCTCAGAGATATCCATGGGCTCGACCGAGGAAATGCGCACATGCGGAATAGACGTGCGCTCCATGATGGCCTCGAGCAGCTCATCGATTTCGACGTGCTCGTCGGTCGCGCTCTTGCCATCGTAGGCACCCAGGTTCACACCGGTCAGCACCACCTCGGGCACGCCGGCCTCCTGGGCCTCGCGAACTTGCTCGAGCACGGACTCGACGGGCACGGAGCGCTCGGGGCCGCGTGCCTTCCACACAATGCAATAGGTGCAGCGATGGTTGCAGCCGTCCTGAATCTTCACGCCCAGGCGAGAGCGACCGAGCGCATCGACCACCTCGCCATCGCTGCAGGCGGGAACGCTATCGGATTCGACACCCAGCACCTCGCAGACGCGCTCGGCGACGTCAATCTTGGACGGCTCAGCGATCACGCGATCGGAGAGCTCCAGCAACTCCTCGGGATGCAGGTTGACGACGCAGCCGGTTACGACCACGTAAGGGTCGTTAGGATGGGCCAGCGCATGACGGACGGCCTTACGGGTCTTGGCCTCGGCCTCGCCCGTAACGGCACAGGTGTTAATGACGATCAGATCGGCATCCTGGGGATCCACAATAGCAAAGCCCAGGCGCATAAGATCGGCAGTGATACGGTCAGACTCAACCCGATTGACGCGGCAGCCGAGGTTGACGACGGAAATATGGGGTGCGAGCACGCGGGCTCCTTAATCGAGGATATCGTCGAGGGCACTCTTGATACGGTCGGTCACCGACTTCTTACCGGAAGCGACGTCATCGCCCATCTCATCGGCAAAAGCACGGAGCAGTTCGCGTTGCTTATTGGAAAGATTGGTGGGAACGACCACGCGCAGTTGCACGATCAGGCGGCCACGCGAACCGCCACCGCCAATGCGCGGCATGCCGTAATTATTGACGCTCACGGTGTCGCCGTACTGGGCGCCGGCGGGAACCGTCACCTTAACGACCTCGTCGGGCATAATGCCCTCGACCTCGATCTCGCAGCCGAGCGCAGCCTGCGCAATCGAGATATCGCTCACCAGGTACAGGTCGTCACCGTTGCGCTTAAAGCGCTCATGGTCGGCAACGCGCACGTTGACAATCAGGTCGCCCGAGGGCTCGCCGCGAAGGCCGGCCTCGCCAAAGCCGCTCACGCGCAGCTGGCGACCGGTCGAAACGCCGGCGGGAATATCGATGTCGATCTTTTCGTGCGAAGGCGTGCGACCCTGACCGTCGCAGGTCTCGCAGGGATGGTCGATAACCGTGCCCTCGCCATGGCAGTCGGGGCAAGGCGAGGAAGACTGAACCTGGCCCAGGAACGAACGCTGAACCGTCGTGACGTAGCCCGTACCGTGGCAGCGGCCGCACTGCTTTTCCTGTGCGCCCTCTGCCCTACCGGTGCCATTGCAGTCCTCGCAAGGAGCAAGGCGGTCATAGCTGATTGTCTTTTTGCAGCCGAGCGCCGCCTCCTCGAGCGTCACCGAAAGCGAGATGGCCATATCACGTCCGCGACGACGCTCACGACGGCTGCGGGCGCCACCGCCGGCACCGCCGCCAAAGAACGACGAGAACAAGTCGTCCATGCCCATGCCACCAAAGATATCGTTAATGTCGACGTAACCCGAACCACCAGGGCCGTCGGCGGTGCCGTAACGGTCGTAGTTAGCACGCTTCTGCTCATCGGAAAGAACGGAATAGGCCTCGTTGAGCTCCTTGAACTTGGCCTCGGCCTCGGGGTCGTCCGAAACGTCCGGATGTACGGTACGGGCCTTCTTTAGAAACGCGCGCTTAATCGTCCGCGCGTCGGCATCCCTGTCGACGCCAAGCACCTCGTAGTAATCCCTATTTTCCGACACGACCGAATCCTTCCGACTTTCATTATTGTCACAGTGCGTCCTATACCCAAGCTGGGCCGGCCGCAAACAGAGGGTTTGATGTTATTGCATTTGGTACGGCGAAAGCATGGCCCGTTGCGAGCAGCTCGCGAACCAAACCGACACGAGCGCGAACATGAAGCCGTTGGCAAAACCGTTGGCAAACTGCATCGCACCGCGCTTCCACCACAGCAGACTGCGATGAAGCACACCGTCCGAAAGCACCATGAACAGGCCCATGGTAAACGGAATAAAGCACATCACGGCAAAGGCCGAGAACACGCCCGAGATGGCCGAGAGTACCAAAAACGGCGCCACGATGCCCATCAGGTAAAAACCGGTACGAGCTTTGCCTTCCAAGCGCTCGGCCTCAACATGGGCGCGGCCGACCAGGTCGCCGCCCGCGGCACCGTTGGTGCCAGCATGACCCATGCCGCCAATGCGGACCTCGTCGCCATCGTGCGTGCCGGCAGGAAACTCAATCGTCTGCTCGGAGGTTACGCGAGTACGACCGCTGCCACCGCAATCAGGGCAGGGGTCGGCCACGACCTTACCGGAACCACCGCACTCGGGGCAGACCGACTGGAACGTGCCCGCACCAAACAGAAAGGACAGGTCGACGTCGATGTGGCCGCGGCCGCCACAGCTTGGACAGGTATGGGCATGCTCGGAGGAGACAGAACCCGAGCCGCCGCAGTTGCTACAGGTATCGAAGCGCGTGTAGCGGACGGTCTTGCGGGCACCGCCCTTGGCCTCCTTGGCGTCGAGTTTGATATCGACGACCACGTTGGCGCCGTTCTCGGGATTATAGGCAGCCTGCCCACGACGCTGCTGGCCCCAGGCACCGCCAAAAGGAAAGCCGCCCTCAAAAGGATTGCCATAACCCGTGCTGCCGGCGTAGCCGCCACCATAGGGCGAAGCCGTAGGAGCACCGGCAAAGGGATTGCCCGAACGCATGGCGTCGTAGCGCGAACGCTTCTGCTCGTCCGAAAGCACGGCGTAGGCCTCGGAAACCTCTTTAAACTTTTCCTCGGCATCCGGCTCTTTGTTGACGTCCGGATGGAGCTTGCGGGCCTTTTGCTGGAAGGCCTTTTGAATATCACGCGAGGTGGCGTCCTTGGAGACACCCAGAATCTCGTAGTAATCTTTTTCGTTCATCGTCGCCATGCGCGGCAACCTCCTGCTCACAGCAGCGTATATATTCCGGTAATTCTACCCGAGCGACCTAAGCTAGATCCCAAAACAGCTCGAACAGAACATTTCCATCGAGCCAGCCCAGGTGGGTCGGCGCCAGACGAGCTCGAACATGACCCGCGACGACATCTGCCGAAGTGAAGGGTCCCTCATGGACCCCGAGCGTCTCAGGCACCCAAGTGGCAAGACCCAATTCGAGTGCGCGATCGCAGGCAGCTGCCAGCTCATCGGCCGGGATGACACGAGCCGCGCGAACCAACAGGTCGGACGCGACACCGCGCGTCATGCGACAGGCGAGCATCAGGTCTTCGGCCGCAGCCTCGCGCTGCGACAGATGTTCGGCCTCGAACGCCGTCGCGTCATCGTCGCGTTGCACCAGACGCACGCGGTGCGCATCGCCTCGAGAAGACACGCCGGGGAACAAACCTGCAAGACGGTCGAAATCCTCGGCGTCGAGCATGCCCGCGGCAGAACGACCCAGGCCCAGGTAGCCCCGTCCGGTCCAGTAGGCAATGTTATGGGCGCACTCATGGCCGTCGAGCGCATAGCTCGCCACCTCATAGGGGTGATAACCGGCCGCACCCAGGAGCTCGCGTGCCATATCCATGCAGGCGGCCTGAAAATCCTCGTCGGGCTCGAGCGACTCGTCGCGACACGCCATGAGGTAGAGCGGCGTGGCCTCCTCGAGCGTGAGCGGGTACACCGACACATGATGCGGCGCCGCCACCAGCACGCCATCGAGCGTGCGCTTCCAACTCGCTGCGGTCTGCCCGGGAAGTCCGCACATAAGGTCGCTCGACACGTCAAGCCCAGCGGTCTTGACTGTCGCGATGGCGGCGAGCGCCCGATCGGCATCGTGAATACGGCCGATAGCGGTAAGTTCGGTGTTATCGAGCGTTTGCACGCCCAGAGAGACGCGTGTGACACCAACCTTGGCAAGTGCAGCGGCAAGCTCGGCGGTCAGCGACTCGGGATTGGCCTCGCAGGTAAACTCAACGGGAGCGCACCACGCACGAATACGCCGCGCCAGCTCCACCAGGCGCTCCCCCGCCAGCGACGGCGTACCGCCGCCAACATAGACGGTGCGGATCTGGTCAAGGGCACCAGCCTTGCCAAAAGCATCGAGACGCGCGAACAACTGCTCAAAATAGGCATCGAGCGCAGCGCTCAGATCACACGGAGCAAAACTGCGCGAGTCAAAGTCGCAGTACCGGCACTTTTGGGCGCAAAACGGCACGTGCACGTACAGCGCGGTAACGGCCACCCTTAAGCCTCCAGCGGATGAGGGGGCACCGATTCGCCGGCGGCAAGTGCGGCCTCGCAGGCCACCACATCGCGCTCGATCTCATCGACCAGCACCATAAACTCCTCGTATGTGGAACAGCGCACCACATGGGCACGCCAAGCGGCGGCATGGGGCATGCCTTTTAAGTACCAGCTTGCGTACGTGCGGGCACGCGACATGAGCGGCAGAAGCTCGTGCGTCAGCGTTAGGTGTTCACGCAGGGCGTCCAGGCGCTCGACGGAGCTGCGCGCCGGCACCGGTATGCCATCGAGCGCAAGGGCGCGAGCATCACCGAACACCCAGGGATTACCATAGATGCCGCGCGCGATAAACACCGCGCTGGCACCAGAACTGCGCAGATGCTCCGCGGCATCCTCGGCGCAGAACACATCGCCCGAACCAATCACGGGAATCTCGACGGCATCTGCGACCTCATCGACGACAGACCAATCGGCCTGCCCCGTATAGAGCTGCGTGGCACAACGACCGTGCACGGCAACTGCGGAGGCGCCCGCCCCTTCGAGCATCTGGGCAAACGTTGCGGCGTTGCGGTCCTCGGCATAAAAACCCTTGCGGATCTTCACGGTCACGGGAACATGAGCCGCGCCCACAGCTGCCTCAACAATCTTCTCGGCCAGATCGGGTGTGCGCATAAGCGCCGAGCCCTCGCCCTTGGTAACGACCTTGCGGGCGGGGCATGCCATATTGATATCGATGAGCGACAGACGATCGCCCACACGATCCTCGACGGCGGCGACGGCGCTCGCAAACTGCTCGGGCTTGGAGCCAAAGAGCTGCACGCAAATCTGCTGCTCCTCGTCGGCCGGCAGCACCAGGCGCCACGTTTTGTTGCTAGCATAGGCAAGGCCCGCCACGCTCACCATCTCGCTATAGGCGAGATTGGCACCGCGGCGACGGCACATGATGCGGTAGGCGGGGTCGGTCACGCCCGCCATGGGAGCCATAAGGAACGGCTGCTCGGCATAGGCGCCCAGCAGCCGCAGACTATATTCGGAAAGCGCCATAGACCTACTCGTCCACCTTGAGGATCGCCATAAAGGCCTCCTGCGGAACCTCGACAGAACCGATGGCCTTCATGCGTTTCTTGCCCTCTTTCTGCTTCTCGAGCAGTTTGCGCTTACGCGAGATATCGCCGCCGTAGCACTTGGCAAGCACGTCCTTGCGACGCGCCTTGACGGTGGAGCGGGCAATGATCTTGTTGCCGATAGCACCCTGGATGGGAACCTCGAACAGCTGACGCGGAATGATTTCCTTGAGCTTGTCGCATAGACCGCGGGCAAGACCGTAGGCCTTGTCCTTGTGGACGATAAACGACAGCGCGTCCACCTCGTCGCCCGAAAGCAAGATATCGAGCTTCACGAGCTCGGAGGGACGATACTCGTTGAACTCGTAGTCGAGCGAGGCATAGCCCTTGGTTCGGCTCTTGAGCTGGTCAAAGAAATCCAAGATGAGCTCGGCAAGCGGCATATCGAAGCGCATCTCGACCGACTTGCTCGTGAGATGGATCATGTCGGTAGTAATGCCGCGGTGCTCGATAGCGAGCTGCATGACGGCACCCGTATACTCGGGCGGGCAGATAATCTTGGCCTTGAGGTAGGGCTCCTCAATGCGCTCGATGCGCGTAGCCTCGGGCAGATCCTGCGGGCTGCGGACATCAATCATCTCGCCGTCAGTCTTGTAGACGTGATAGTCGACCGATGGACTCGTGGCAATGAGGTCAAGATTGAACTCGCGCTCCAGGCGTTCCTTGACGACTTCCATGTGCAGCAGGCCCAAGAAGCCCACGCGGAAGCCAAAGCCGAGCGCCACCGAGGTCTCGGGCTCCCACACCAACGACGGGTCGTTGACGTGCAGCTTATCGAGCGCGTCACGCAGGTTCTCGTAGTCCTTGTTATCGATCGGGAACAGGCCCGTATAGACCATGGGCTTGGCCTCGCGGTAACCGGGAAGCGGCTCGGGGCAGGGATTCGACGCCCACGTGAGGGTATCGCCCACGCGAACGGCCTCGGGGTCCTTCAGGCCCGTGACCACGTAGCCCACCTCGCCGACCGTCAGCGCATCGACCGGGGTCTCGGCGGGACGCTTGACGCCCACGCCATCGACCAAAAAGTCGCCCTTTGCCTGCATCATGCGCAGGGTATCGCCCTTTTTGATGGAGCCGTCAAAGATGCGCACCGTGGCGACGACGCCACGATACTCGTCGAAGTACGAATCCAGGATGAGTGCCTTGAGCGGCGCGTTCGCATCGCCCTTGGGCGGAGAGATCAAAAAGACAATGGACTCCAGCAGATCGTGGATGCCCTCGCCGGTCTTGCCCGAGACACACACGGCATCATCGGCAGGAATCGCCAGGTCATCCTCGATCTCGGTCTTAACCTCGTCGGGATGAGCCGAGGGCAGGTCGATCTTGTTGATGGCCGGCACAATGTCCAGATTGGCGTTCATGGCAAGCGTCGCGTTGGAGACGGTCTGTGCCTCGACGCCCTGTGTGGCGTCGACAACGAGCACCGCGCCCTCACAGGCTGCCAGCGAGCGCGAGACCTCATAGGTAAAGTCCACGTGGCCCGGCGTATCGATCAGATTGAACTGATACGTCTCGCCATCGTCGGCGTCATAGGACACGCGAACGGCATTGGACTTGATCGTGATGCCGCGCTCGCGCTCGATATCCATGGTGTCGAGCAGCTGCGACTCCATGTCGCGTTCGTCGACGGTATGGGTGAGCTCGAGGATGCGATCGCTGATCGTGGACTTGCCATGGTCGATGTGCGCAACGATTGAGAAGTTGCGGATGTGGGAAATGTCAATTGAAGTATTCATGCGGACTATCTTACCCGAGCGGTACAAAAAATGGAGCCTGTTCCATAAAACAGGCTCCATTTATGCGCGTAATCTGTGTGGTGTGAAATTTACAACTTAGGCGTTGATGCTGTTCACGAGCTTGGCAAGACCGGACTTGCGGTTGGAAGCCTGGTTCTTGTGGATAACATGCTTGGCGGCAGCCATATCGAGACGCTTGGTGACGGTCTTGAGGGCAGCCTGGGCCTTCTCGGCGTCGCCCTCGGCGACGGCGGACTGGACGTGCTTGGTCAGCGTCTTGAGCTCGGACTTGACAGCCTTGTTACGCATGCGAGCTGCCTCATTGGTGCGGATACGCTTCTTCTGAGACTTGATGTTTGCCACTTCTGGAGTTCCTTTCGAGTTCCTTGCAAAAAATGTATGACACCTCTGAGACACGGTGAGGTCATGCAAGCGCCTACTATAGCACGCTCCCTCTCAAAGGGATAGAACGAATTTGTCAAATAGGCAGGTATCATCACGATTTTCTCAAGATGTTCGTAATCCAGAGCAAAAGCGCGGTCCGAGAATCGGCCGAACCCTTGAGCGCGAGCTCCACATCGACCGCACCCTCGAGCGCTGCGACGAGCTCTGCCATCGAAAAGCGACGTGCCCAGGTCAGGTGATTCTTGACCTGCCAGGACTGGAGCTTGAGCGTTGCGGCCAGCTCACGACCCTGTCCGCGCGCATCGAGCGCCTTGGCAACGATAAGCTCGCGAATGCGGCCGCACAGCAATGTGTAGGTCCACACGTAGCTCTTGGAGGGCAGTAGATTGAAGAGCTCGAGTGAGCGGCGCATGTCACGTGCCGAGACCGCATTGAGAAAGTCCCAGGGCTGGACTTCGGCCGTGCGCACGATCCAGCGTTCCACATCGGCAAGCTCAATCTGAGGCGCCTCAACCATTTGGGCAAGCTTAGCCAAGTCGTTATCGAGCATGCGAGTGTTTTCACCCGAACGCGAGACAAGTTCCTCGGCGGCCGCCGTCGAGATCGACTTGCCATGCTGCGTCGCCATCTGCTGCACGCGGCGCGGAAGCTCCCAGCGCTTGGTGCCGGAGCAATCGATCACGGCCTTCTTGTCAATCTTGGCGATTGCCTTGTACAGGCGCGTGTTCTTGGCAAGCGAATCGGCGATTATGAGGCAAACCGTTGTGGGGCTGGGACTCGCCAGATACTCGACGAGCGGCTCCGAGACCGCCTTGGCGAGCTTTGAGCAGCCATCAAGGATTACCAGGCGAAACTCGCTGCCCATCGGAAAGGTGTTAAGCGATCCGATAATCGACTCGATATCGGGGTCCTTGGTCATGTCGCGCTCGTCGAGGTTGAACTCGACCATACCCGACTTTTCCAGACGCGCTTTCATACGCGAGACGGCGTGATCGCGCTTGACTCCGTCGGTACCGACGATCAGATATGCCGGCAGCAGACCGGTTTCGGACATTGCGCTCCCCTCCCGCAGGCCTTCGTATTCGCTCCGTGCCATTCTAGCCCAGGGGCCCACCACACGCCAACGACGTCGTCACGGTCGCTGGCATCGCATCGCAAAGCCATTCGCAGTCGGCGTGACGGTAATGTCGCCGTGTTCGATAGTGCACGCGAACACGCCGCCCGCTTCCTTAACGGCATCGATGCAGGCGTCGGACGGATGGCCGTATCGATTCCCCTCGCCCGCGCTCGCAAGGGAAAGCTCGGGCTTCAGGACGTCCAGCAACTCACCATCGACTGAAATCTTAGAGCCGTGATGCCCAAGTTTAAGGACATCGATATCCCCCACCTCCTGCACGAATTCCCGTTCTTGGTCGAGCTCGGCATCGCCGGTGAGGAGCATACGCAGGCCCTTGCCTTCCTGAATATAAGAGAGCAGCAGGACAAGCGAGTCCTCATTTCCCTCGCCATCCACGGACTCGAATGGCCACATCACGCGGGCGCAAAATGAGCCGATGTCGACTGTATCCCCACGGCGCACCTGCCGATACTCCACGCCAGGTCGGTTCAACACCTCGGCAGGAGCATCCTCCAGCGCATCAGCCGCCACGGCAATCGTTCCGACCGAAAACTGTTCGAGCACGGCAGGCAGACCACCCCAGTGGTCCTCATCCCAATGCGTCACAAAGACGGCATCGATATGGTGCACGTTATTGCGGACCAACGCCGCCACCACGCGCTCGTCGAGCCCGCAGTCGACGAGTGCTACTGCGCCGCCCTGGCGGATAAGAATCGCATCGGCCTGGCCCACATCGAGCACCGTCACCGAAGGCGGAGCGAATCGATCCCAGTAGACGTACGGAATCGCAGCCAAGAGCACCAGGCATGCAAGCCCCACCGCCATAGGACGTGCACGGGGACGCGGCCACCGGACAAGCAGAACCGCCAGCAAACACGGCACTAGGTAAATCCACATGCTATCGGGCGGCACGCTCACGGATGCACCCGGCACGGCGGCAAACAGCTGCTCGAAAAACAGCGCGCAACGGGCGGCAATCATGGGCACAACGAGCGCCCAAGTCCGCAACGGTCCCACGAGCGAAAAGGGAACCATCACGATCGACACAGCAAGCAGTACGCTCACCACCGGACCGATGACCGCATTTGCCAACGGAGCAATGAGCGAGAACGTACCGAATGCAGGAATGGTAATGGGAAGTGTCGCCAGTTGCGAGCACAGCGTGACGGAAAGCATGCTGGCAACGCCCGATGGCACACCCAGTTCACCCAAAGCGTAGGTCGCATAGGGGCAAAAGCACAGAATGGCTAAGACGCTGGCACATGAAAGCTGAAAGCCCATCTCGAACAGCACCGTCGGCCGCAGTAGCACAAAGATGGACATGGTTACGAAGAGTGCCGATGCGCCGTGCCGGCGACGCCCCGCGCCGTTTACGACAAGCGTCGCGAACACCATGCAGCACGCGCGCACGGCCGAGGGAGACGTGCCCGTAAAGGCAGCGTAGCCAACAAGCGTTATCGCCAATATCGCCCGCTGAAGACCACGTGAGCACCGAGTCTTTTGCAATACACCCTCGATTACAAACCCCACGATAGCCAAATGGCTGCCCGAGACGGCAATAAGATGCGCCGTTCCCGTCACCGAAAACCAGTCGCCCGCCGGCTGGGCGCGCAGCTCGGCCGAACGACCGCAGACGACACCGGCTATGAGCGCACGCGCCGGGTCGGTCGCAGCCGCGATGGACGCAAGCAGTCCATTTCGCAGCCGAAGCAGCGGCCCCGGAGAGCCCTCATCGACCGGCACAATCCGAACGGCTTGAACCTTGCGCACCTCGCCTCGGAGCACGAGCGATCGTCCATATGCATCGTTCTCAAAACGTGAAACACGACCGATAACACGCACGTGCGCCCCGACCTTGAGCTCGCGGTCACACGATAGGCGAACCGTTGCCAAGTTCTTACCGTCCGCGCGTGCCTCGCAGGTATAGGAATACACGTCGTCGTTTATGGATGGATCGCCCTGCACGATAAACTCGAGGCCGCTTGCCGCTCGACCGTCGAGCGCCTTCGAGGCGCTGAGCGCACCCACAGCCCACCACGCCGAGACGACCGCTCCCGCCACGAGACCGACGGACGCGGCATACAACCACCGCTTCAAAGGGGCAAGCCGCGCACAAGATTGAGCCAGCACAACGAATACCGTCGTCGCAACGGGAATGGCCCATAGCAGCCCGACCGCCGGCGCCTGCTCCCTCAGCAGCGCATCAGCGGCCACGTTGAGCACCGAGGCGCAGCTCATGCACATGCCGGCACACAGGGCCATCGTCCACGGCATCAGGGGCCGCGGAGGCATCACATGCTCGCGCTCGGTCGCACTCATACGCAGATGCAATCTTTGATTTTGGCAAGCTTCTTCTCGCCGATTCCCGATACACGCATCAGATCGTCAACCGAGGCAAAAGCACCGTTCTTTGTCCGCTCATCGATAATCGACTGTGCCATGGAGGGACCGATGCCCGAGAGCGTCTGCAGTTCTGCCGCGCTTGCCGTATTGATATTTACTAGGCCTGTTGCGCCACTCACGCCCGATGATGCGAAAGCCCCACCATCAACACCGGCTTCCGCAATGGACGTCTGCTGCTCCCCTACCGTTGGAACGTGAATCTTCTGTCCATCGACGACCTTAGATGCCCGATTGAGCCCCGTAACGTCTGCCTCAGGCGCCAGCCCGCCGGCGGCATCAATCGCCTGAGCCACCCGCGCGCCGTCTTTGAGCCTGTATACACCGGGCGACACAACAGCGCCATCAACATCGACATAGACTTCTGCCGCGGCAGACGCCTTAGACGAAGAGCCTTCGGATGTCTTTCCGCTCGAGGCATCGCCGGATCCCGGCTCCACCAACGAGTCTGAACCGTCAGTGCGCTCAAACGACACGCCGCCGGCACCGCCGCCAAGGTTCGCCATCGCCAAGCCGCTCGCCATCGCAATGACGACCAGTATCGCCACGACCACCGCCTTATGACCGAACAGCTTGTCCGCCAAGCGGTCCATCTTTTTGACCCGTTCGTGTTGTTCGCGCTGCGCCATAGCAAAACCTCCCAACACCATCGTGTCAGGAAAGGAACTCCGCAACAGCTACGCTCCAAAACCGGTTTTAGCGGTCAAACCAAAAACCGACCAAAACCTTGCACAAATCTGTCCATTTATTCAGGCACACGTCAGCAAATGAACACTTAGCCGCAAAATGCCCAGATAGCAAAAGACCGACGATGCAGGCGCATCGTCGGTCTATGCACAAATTTACTCGTGATCTTGGTAAATCTCACGCGGAGCAAGCTCCGAATGTTTGCGTTTTAAGGTCTTGGGGGCCTTATACGTGTTGCTCTCGAAGTCGATGTACTCGGTCTGTTTGAGCAGGCGCTCGATCATCTCCTCGTGATCGAACAACTCCCAGGCCTCATGCACGGCATCGAGTTTAGCGTGCGTCTCGGGACGGCGCGGCATAAATAGCGTGCAGCAGTCGGGAGCGGCCTCAGTCGAGATATCGAACGTGCCGATCTCCTCGGCGCGCGCGATGATCTCCTGCTTGTCCGAACCGATGAGAGGACGGAACACGGGGATCTTCACGGCCTCGTTGACGGCCATGATGTTCTCAAGCGTTTGGGAGGCAACCTGCCCAAGTGATTCGCCCGTAACGATAGCCTTGGCACCCTCGATGTGTGCAATGCGCTCGGCAACCGAATACATAATGCGGCGATACTTAATCACGCGCAGGTTGCTGGGACAGGTGACCGAAATCTCACGCTGGCAGTCGCCAAACGGCACCACGTACAGGCGGCCGATCTGGACACCCG
>JAXKHW010000072.1:0-2875 GCA_036549635.1 Collinsella sp.
ATGCGGCGGCGCAGCTCGGAAAGGGTCATGTCGCGCACGTCGATGCCGTCGAGCGAAATGCTGCCGCCCGTGACGTCGTACAGGCGCGGGATGAGCTGCACAAGCGTGGACTTGCCCGAGCCCGTGGAGCCAATGATGCCGAGCATCTGACCGGCGTGCGTGGTGAAGTTTACGCCGCTGATGACGTCGGCGCGGGCATCGGGATACTGGAAGCTCACGTCGCGGAAGGTGAGCTCACCGCGCGGCGCGCTGGCCGTGGGCAGTTTGGGCGAGGCGGGGTCGTTGATGCTGGTGGGGCAGGTGATGACCTCTTCCACGCGCTCGGCCGCGACCTCGGCACGGGGCAGGATAACCGAAACCATGGTGAGGATCATAAACGCCATGACGATCTGCATGGTGTAGGAGATAAACGCCATCATGTTGCCGACCTGCATCACGCCGTCGGACACGCCCTGCGCGCCAAACCAGACGATAAGCACAGTGACGCAGTTCATGACGAGCATCATGAGCGGCATCATAAAGCTCATGGCTCGGTTGGTGTAGAGCTGCGTGGTCATCAGGTCGAGCGAAGCCTTGTCAAAACGCTCGAGCTCATGCTCCTCGCGGTTGAACGAGCGGATAGGCATAAGGCCGTCGAGCAGCTCGCGGGCGGTAAGGTTCACACGGTCCACGTAACTTTGCATCTTTTTGAACTTGGGCATGGTGAGGCCCATGAGCACGCCGACGACGGCCGAGACCGCGATGATGGCAACGGCGATGGTCCACTCCAGGCCGGTATGGTTGGCCAGGACGCGCATGACGGCGACGATGCCCATGACGGGGGCCATCAGACACATGCGGATAAACAGGGTTGCGGCCATCTGGATCTGCTGAATGTCATTGGTGCAGCGGGTGATGAGCGAGGCCTGGCTAAACTTGCCCACCTCGGCCGGCGAGAAGTGCATAACCTTGTTGAAGGTCTCGCGGCGCAGGTCGCGGGCGATGGAGCAGGCGGTGCGCGAGGCCACGGCGCCGGTCAGGATGGTGGCGACCAGCGAGATCAGACACAGGCCAAACATCGTGGTCGCCATGCGGCTCAGGTAGGCGTTTTGCACGTTGGCGGGGTCGATGCCCTGTGCCTTGTACTCGTCCTGTACATAGCTCACGGCGCGCTGGGTGACGATGGAGCCCGACATGGAGCCCATTTTGTCTGCCATATCGTTGGCGCCCTCGACGAGCTTGCCCTGATCGATAAGACCGCCTTCAACGCCTAGGCGCAGGCTCTTCATGGTGATCTTACCGCCATCGGCATCAATCTGCTTTTGCATGTTCTGCGCCGCTGCGACCTTCTGCTGTATCTCGGCGAGCTGCTCGGGCGTCATCGCCGCCATCTGCTCGGGGGTGGGCATGGCCTGGGCGGCGCCGCCATCGCTTGCCTCGGTGGATGCGCCGGTCATGTCGCCCATGGAGTCGGCGTCGATGCCCTGGTTGAAGGCGAGCACGACGGTCTCGGGCAGGCTCATGATGTCGGCAATCTTGCCGCCGTCGGCGCGCTCCTCCTCGGTGCCCTTGTACGTTCGAATGCCGTTATTGTCCGCATTGCTAAACACGGCCTCCACAGTTTTGGCGTCCTTGGCGCTCATAAAGAGTTCGAGGTCGTCGAGCGATTCGGCGCGAATGGTGTCGGGCACGGGCGAGGCGATACCGCCTTGCTGCACGCCTACGTCGACGATGTCGCTCATATAGGTAGGCAGCGCCAGGTCGGCGTTGCAGCTGATTACGATGAGTACGATAGCTGCGAACAGTGCCAGGACATGCTTTTTAAAGAGCTTGAGAATCCTCACTCGGCATCTCTCCTTTCTTGATTACGGTCGATAATTTCGTTGGCACGTCTAAGAAGGCGCACCATCTCTTGGGTATCTGTTTCGCCGAGCTGCTCGAGGAAAGCCGCGGTGCGGTCCTCGAATTCCCGGCGTTTGATTTCGAGATCCTGGAATCCCTTGTCGGTCACTATGACGTGTACGCGACGACGGTCGGTCTTTGAGTGCTCACGCTCAACCCAGCCCTTGGCTTCGAGAGCGCGTAGGATATTGGCAATGCGGGCGTTCGAGACCCAGGCGCGATCAGCGAGTTCGCTCGGCGTGAGCGAACCGCCAGCGAGCATAAGGGCGCGCATGACAGCCATCTCGCCGCTGAGAGCTTTGTCCACAAAGCGCGAAACGCGCTGGTGAATGCCGCCAAACTCGGTAAGGAGCTGACTCCCAAGCTCATGGAAATCGGTATCTTCCACCGAAAACCCCTAACACTAGAAACTATTTTCGGTGAAAGATGATACCCCTGCACGCGCGCCCTATACGGTAGATTTTTGGGACATGCCTAGAAAACTACCTTTAGGCGACCTCCGTACACCGTCGGTGCCAGTAAAGTTTGGGGCAGATCGTTAGGCATGTCCGAAAGCCTACTCAGAGGCACTTTACCCTGCTAAAGCTGGCATAACAGCTAGAGTGAACGTCGTACAAAGGCAAGGAAAAATACCAAACAAATCGGTGAACGGTAGTTGTTCGCGCTCGCATTTCCTGCGGATTTGTTAAAAACGCCCTAATGGTATAAAAAAAGAAACATATAACAGCCCTGATGAAGGGGGTAGCTATGTTATCCTTCTCAAACGGGTGAAATCTTGGGTTTTGGGTTGCAGTTCCAAGGTGGACAAACGTTTTTCCCTGTACCAACGTGTGGTGAAGAACGGAAGAAGCCGGTAGTGCAAGCCGATAATTCAAGAATTCAATAAGCAGCGGTGTGAGAGAGCGCCGCATTACACGTAACTAGGAGCGTGGTTACACAATGCAGGAGGCATGGGAAGGCTTCAAGGAAGGCATCTGGACGGGAGAGGTTGACG
>JAXKHW010000073.1:0-1796 GCA_036549635.1 Collinsella sp.
CAGGGGGTTAGGTTATACTAAATTGCACTGTGCGCCGCATCTGATGCATTTCGCTCCAAGCGCGGCACTCAGTGGATACCCGATTTACCATTTGAATGTCCTGGCGGTCATTTAGCGTCTCGACACAAGCTCGGCCCCGGAGCTCGTTCGAGCTGTTCGTATTCCTTGAAAGGGGAAAAATGGACATATCGAGGAAGACTGATTACGCCCTTCGAATGCTGGCGATGCTTGCTGAGGATCCGGAGTGTTTGCTTTCTGTTCGCACCGCTGCCGAAGAGGTCAATGTCCCGTATTCGTTTGCCCGCTCGATTCAGCACGGTTTGGTCCAGGCCGGTATTGTGGAGAGCCTGCGTGGCGTCCACGGTGGCATGCGTCTCAAGGTCAGTCCGGACGACGTCACTATCCGCCAGGTCGTCGAGGCCGTTCAGGGTCCTATGGTTATGAACGATTGCACCGCGCCCGATGGTGACTGTGCGCGCATGGGCGCGTGCTGCTATCATCCCCTGTGGGCCGGAGCTCAGGCGTTGATGCGCGACTACCTCGATTCCGTTTCGCTCGGCGACATCGTCGCTCACCGCCAGTTCCCGGCCGTCGATCCCAAGTTCGCCGACCGCGAAGCGTTTCCCGAGTACGCCACCTGCGCGTGCGCTTACCGGGAGGAATAGCGCCGCATAAGGAGCATAGCCATGATTCAGGACCCCTTTCGTTCGATGATTCGTTCGGAAGGGGTCCTGCGTTATCGCGACCTTCCGTGGCGCCGCACACGCGCTCCGTACATCATTTGGCTTTCTGAGGTCATGCTGCAGCAAACACAGGTGCCGCGTGTGGAGGCGCGCATGCCGGTGTGGCTCGATCGTTTTCCGACCGTGCAGGCGCTTGCCCAGGCCGCACCTTCCGATGTTTTGGACGCTTGGCAAGGGATGGGCTACAACCGACGCGCTCTGGCGCTCCACAATGCCGCTCAACGGGTCGTAGGGGATTGGGGCGGGGAGTTTCCGCGAGAGACGCGTGACTTGGTCGCCCTGCCTGGTATTGGCCCGGCAACGGCGCAGGGTATCCGGTCGTTTGCGTTTGATCTTCCGGGTGTGTATCTGGAGACCAACGTGCGCACGGTCTTTCTGCATCACTTCTTTCCCGATGTACCGGCTGTTCCCGATCGCGAGCTGGTGCCGCTGATTCAGGCGGCCTGTCCGGCGGCTCCCGATGCGGCGACCGACGAGATTACGCCCTTTGCCGTGCCTCAAGACGATGCCGATACGCCGCGCGCGTGGTATTACGCGCTGCTAGATTATGGCGCGTATCTTAAGAAGACGCTGCCTAATCCGTCCAGGCGTTCGGCGGGCTATAGCCGTCAGTCCAAGTTTGAGGGCTCGCGTCGCCAAAAACGCGCGCATATCGTGCGCATGTTGCTGGCAGCGCGCGATGGCCAGCCGGCGGGGATTACGCTTGCTGATGCCGTGGTGGGCGTTAACGAAATGGAGACGGCAGCCGGTCGCGGGCCGGTCGAGTGCGACTTGATTGCGGACATTCTAGCCGACCTGGAGCGCGAGGGCTTTTGCCGAGCCGAGGACGATCGTTGGTTGAGTGTGTAGCCCGCTCAAATCTGAAGAACGGGATTGCAAGGTTTAAATTCTCGGCTTGAGGGGCATCCTAAAGACGAGGCCGCTCGAAGCCTACGGGCGGCATGCGTTGAAGGGAAGTACACCTATGGATTTTGAGAACTCCCAACCCAAGAAGAACCTCGAGACCGCTTTTGCCGGTGAGTCTCAGGCACACACCAAGTATCGCTACTACGC
>JAXKHW010000074.1:0-14858 GCA_036549635.1 Collinsella sp.
CATCATGATTACCCATGACCTGGGTGTTGTCGCTGATATGGCCGACAAGATCATGGTTATGTACGCCGGCCGTCCCGTCGAGTTCGGTACTGCCGAGGAAATCTTCTACGAGAGCCGCCACCCCTACACCTGGGGCCTTATCCGCTCCATCCCGGAGCAGGCCATCGATGAGAAGAAGCCGCTTACGCCGATTCACGGCAATCCGCCTTCGCTCATGAACCTGCCCGAGGGCTGCGTGTTCTCGCCTCGTTGCCCTTATGCAACCGATAAGTGCCGCAAGCAGCGCCCCGAGCGTGTTGTCACCGAGTCCGGTCACTATTCTGCGTGCCACTATTCCGGTGACCCCGAGTTCCTCAAGAACGCTCCTGAGACGTCCCGTACGCGCATGGATTCCAAGAAGGGAGGCGAGGCGTAATGGCAGATACCAACGAGCGTACTCCGCTGCTGAAGGTCGAGCACCTCTCTAAGGAGTTCCCCGCTGAGTCCGGCATGTTCGCCAAGCGTTTTTCCAAGCGCGTCGTCTCTGCCGTAAACGACATCTCTTTTGAGATTTATCCTGGCGAGACCTTTGGCCTAGTCGGCGAGTCTGGTTGCGGTAAGTCCACCACGGGCCGTACCATCATGCGCCTGACCAAGCCGACCGCCGGTAAGGTGTTCTTCCAGGGTAAAGATGTTGCCGAGATGAGCAAGCATGAGATCAAGGACATGCGTCGCGAGATGCAGTTTATCTTCCAGGATCCCTATGCTTCGCTGAATCCCCGCATGACCATCGGCGAGATCGTCTCCGAGCCCATGACCATTCATGGCGTGGGTACCAAGGAGGAGCGCATTGAGCGCGTCCGCGAGCTTCTCGACGTCGTTGGACTGAACCCCGAGCACATCAACCGCTATCCGCATGAGTTCTCCGGCGGTCAGCGTCAGCGTGTCGGCATTGCCCGCGCTTTTGCGCTGAAGCCCAAGCTGATTATCTGCGACGAGCCGGTTTCCGCTCTGGATGTGTCCATTCAGGCCCAGGTTCTGAACCTACTGAAGGAGCTCCAGGACAAGTTCGGTACCGCATATCTGTTTATCGCCCACGACTTGTCCGTCGTGCAGCACATCTCCGATCGCGTTGCCGTTATGTATCTGGGTAAGATGGTCGAGGTTTCGGACTGGAAGACGCTCTACAGCGAGCCTCACCATCCGTACACGCAGTCGCTGCTGTCTGCCGTGCCGGTTCCCGATCCTGATATCCAGAAGACCCGCAAGCGCATCATCCTCGCTGGCGACCCGCCGTCGCCGTTGGATCCGCCGACCGGCTGCCGTTTCCACACGCGCTGCCCGATCGCGCAGGGCATCTGCTCTGAGAAGCTTCCCGAGTTTAAGGAAGTCGCACCGGGCCACTGCTGCGCGTGCCACTTCGCGGAGCCGTTCCCGATCAAGGAATCGCACATCGACCTGTAGCCGGTTGTTATCGTCCGGGCCCGCGCTGGACTTAGTTTTCAGAACGTCCTCGACCATGGAAACCCCCTTATCCTGCTCCTTCGGAGCCGCGGATAAGGGGGTTTCCTGGTCTGACGCTCCTATTTGGCAAGGTGTTTTTTAGAATCCATTTTGCGCTCGGCCTCGAAGGCCTGCCTGTCCCAATCGAGCGGAAGTCCGGCCTCGACCCATGCCTCGTAGGCCCTCCTTATGGGCTTGAGCTCCCTTTGGCCCCTCTCCAGCATCGAGATGTACTTCTCGCTGGTGCCCAGTATGGACGCCGCCCTCACCTGGCTGACCTTCGCCGCGCGCCTGGCCGCCACGAGCTCCGAGGCGTCCTCGGGCCTCCTGATCTCGTGCGGTGCATCAGCGCCCGGTACGCCTCCCTGGCCACGTAGCGCTTGAGGCACCTCATGACCTCCCTGTCGCTCTTTCCCCGCCCCCTGGCCCTCTCGGCGTACTCGGCGGTCTCGGGGTCGCGCATGACCCTCTGCCTCGCGATCTCGTGCAGCGCGCTGTTCGCCTGCCGGTCGCCGCCCCTGTTGAGCCTGTGCCTCACGGTCTTGCCGCTCGAGGCGGGGATGGGGCAGGCCCCGCATATCGCCGCGAACGACGCCTCGGAGCGCAGCCTGCCCGGGTTGTCCCCGGCCGCGATGTTAGCGTCAATATAATTTTCACCATTTCCACCAACGCATTTTCGCCAATCGCGCCAACGCGGATACGCCGGATTCGCCAACGCGGATGTGCCGCTTTCGGCGCCTAGGCGCCCTCCTCCTTCCCGTCCTCACCGCCGATGGACACGTCCTTCAGGCGGTACGACCGGCCCGTTATCTTGATCATCGCGCAGTGGTGGCACAGCCTGTCGGCGACCGCCGAGGCCGTGACGTTGCTGCCGAACACGTCGCCCCACCTGCCGACCGGCACGTTGGTCGTGACGATCGTCGACCGCTTGAGCGCGTAGCGCCTGTTCACCAGCTGGAACAGCAGGTCGGCGCCCTCCTTCCCGATATCGAGGTAGCCCAGCTCGTCTATTATCAGCAGGCTGCAGTGCTCGTAGAACCGCATCCTGCGCGCCAGCGCCTCCTTCGCCGAGGCGTGCTTGAGGTCCTCGACCAGCCTCGAGCAGTCGGCGAAGTACACCTGCTTGCGGGCCATCACCGCCTCGTGGCCTATGGCTATCGACAGGTGGGTCTTGCCGACGCCCGGGCTGCCGACGAGAACGACGTTGTCGCCGCGGTCGACGAACTCGAGCGTGGCCAGCTGCTCGACCAGCCCGCGGGGCACGCTCGGCTGGAAACCCCAGTCGAAGTCGGCCAGCGTCTTTATGTAGGGGAAGTTGGCCATCCTCGTGCGGCGCTCGTCGTCGGCGCGCCGCTTGAGGGCTATCTGGGCGTCGGTGAGCTCGAGCATGGCGTCGACCAGGCTCTTCCTCCCGTCGGCGACGAGCCTGACGTACTCGGGCACCGACGACGCCATGCCCTCGAGCCCCAGCTCCTCGAGATTGGCCGCCAGGCGGTTGAGCGGGCTGGCCTGCACCGCGGCGCTCACAGCGAGCCCCCTATCGAGTCGAGCAGCCCGAGGTTGGCGGCGGCGGCCGCCTCGATGTCGCCGGCGGCGTCGCCGAACCAGCGCTTCCCGGCCATGGCCTCGGCGTAGTGCGCCGGGTCGTAGGCCGGCCCGCCCGCCACGTGCGTCGCCACCAGCTCGCCGCCGACGTAGCAGTCCATCGCGCCGCCGGGCATGCAGACGATGCGGGCGGGCCTGCCGATGCAGCGCCTGGGCACCGACATGGGCTCGCCGTGCGCGCTGACCAGCATCGTGGCCGGCACCCTGGCCACGCGCACCACGTCGCCCATCGCCTCCTCGAGGGCGCGGAGGTTGCCGACGGGCAGCAGCGCGTCCTTCTCCTCCATGAACAGCGCGGAGGGCGGCAGCCCCGTGGTCTCGTTGGGCTCGGAGTTGCTGGCGTCCTCGATCCGCGCGATGATCTCGTCGATGTCGTCCCAGCCGTCGAAGTCGCCCTGGTAGGCCGCGAGCCGCGACAGGAAGCGGTTCGACGACTCGACCTTGCCCTTGGTCTGGGGGCTGCGCGGGCGGCACAGCTTCAGCTCGAAGCCGGCGGCCTTGGCGAACTCGTATGCGCGCTGGACCTTGAGGCGCCTGCCGCCCTTGACCGTCACCAGGGCGGACATGTTGTCCGTGACCCACTCGCGGGGCACGCCGCCGAGCCTCGCGATCGTGGCGTACATGCACCTGACCAGGTCGTCGGTCGTCCTGGTCCCCGACCGGATGAATATGTGCCTGCGGGAATGGCCCAGCGTCGCCGCGAACACGTTGAACTCGAACAGCTCGCCGTCGCGGTTCGCCATCCTGACCGACTCCTTCCAGTCGAACTGCAGCTGCAGCCCGGGCGGCGTCTCGAAGCGCGGGTGCGGTTCCGGGCCGACGGAGGCCCCGACGGCGATACCGTTCTTGCGCATGAACTGGGTGAAGGCGTTGTAGCCGGCCAGGTTCTCGCCGGGATACCTGTGCAGCAGCCACTCGTGGATGCCCTTCTTGGTGACCCCCGGCAGCTGCGCCTTGGCGGCCACCTCCTCGATGTGCGCGTCGAAGGAGCCCGCCCTGTCGGCGCGCCCGTCGCGGGGCCGGCCGCCCTCGGCCCTCCAGTACGCCGCCACGGTGTGCCTGTCCTTGCCGTAGCGCTTCGCTATGTCGCTGAAGTTGGGCTTTATGCCCGCTTCCCTGTACATGTCCAACTCTCCGATCAGGTTCTTCTCCGCCACGGCCGCTCCTCCCGAAAGCATCGTTCGCTTGTCGGTCGAAGCGTAAGCCCCGGCGTTGGTGGAAATGGTGAAAATGCGTTGGCGTGATTGGGGAAATTGCGTTGGCGGAATCGGCTAAAGTGCGATGGCGAAATTGGTTGTTTTTACAGTAGCGCTAACACGTAGCACCAGGACCCCTCGACCGCCAGCTTCCTGACGAGCGCGTTGCCGGCCCCGCTGATTCCGCCGAGGCGCACGGAGTCCGCGCTCGACCTCTGCTTCGGGGCGAGGCCGAAGTAGGCCGTCACCTGCCTGCCGGAGCGGAACCTCGAGAAGTCGCCGACCTCGGACGCGAAGGCGGCGGCGAGCGCGAACCCGCACCCCTTGATCGACTGGAGCGCCTCGACCTCGGCCGAGAGGGGGCCCGCCGCGACGGCGGCCCTGTACTCGGCGAGGAGGGCCTCCCTCGTCTCGTCGGCCGCCCCGACCTCGTTCCTCAGCGCCGCAAGCGCCCGGATGCCGCCGTCGTCGGCGGGGTGTATGCCGTCGAGCCACCTGAGGAAGCCGTACGTCCAGTACTTCCGGGGGTTGCCGGCCGGCGTCGTGCCGCCGTAGGCGTAGCCGCGGCGGGCCAGGAACGCCAGGAGCCGCTGCTTCGCCGCCGCGAGCCTCGCGGTCGCGGCGTCGTGGGCGGCGGCGAGGTCCCTGAGCCCCTCGATCTCGGGGGACGGCACCCATACCGGGGTGACGTCGTGCGACAGTATCGCCTTGGCCATCCTGGCCGCGTCGCTGCGGTCGTTCTTGGACGAGAGGTCGGCCGCCGACCTCGGGACCTTGGAGACGGCCGCGACGACGCAGTCGACGCCGAGCCCGGAGAGCTCCCTCTGCGGGGCGAAGCCGAGGTAGCCGCTCTCGTAGGCGGCGAGCGACGGGCCGGGGAAGCCCGACATCCACTCCGCGACCTCGCCCCAGGGGTTGCCGCGGAACCTCCTCGTCACGGCCTCGCCCGTCTCCGCGTCGAGCGCGCAGACGGTGGTGGACCTGAGGTGTACGTCCATTCCGAAGGCGGTAGAATATCTAGGCACGGGAGCCTCCCAACCTCGTTGCGGCGCGGCTGCGCCTCTGGCACTTCAACAACATTGTCGCAGCCCCGACCCGCGGTCACGAGCGGGGGCTCCTGTCGTTTCCGTGCCCTCGGATTGGGTCATAGTGTCTGACTTATGCTCAACCTGCGGCGCCATTTTTCTTGAAGGCACCTTGCTCGCTCTGGCGGGCTTTCGCTGTCCGTCCTCTATCTGCGGTGTTGCCCTGGTTGACACTTAGGGACGTTCCTTTTCTGCCGGCACTTGGGGACAGTCCTAGTCGTTGGGGATCTACCGACGCATTGGGGGTTTGCGCCTTCCATGCATGACAGCCGTCTCTTTTATGTTTCCTTTAGCCGTTGCTGCCTAGGATGGGGGTTAGTCGGTAGGAAGGGAGCGTCTATATGGACGACGCGAGCGAGCGTTCAATCGAAGAGGACATGCTCGATCAGTTCAATTACTTTGATGATGAGGACGAGGAGCTGATCGACCGTCGCGAGCCAGCGCCGCTTGATTCCTTTGATCTGGTCGATGAAGAGACTGATGAGGTTGAGGACGAATCAACGGAGCCCCCACAGCCTTCGCGCCTTGACTCGCTGCTTTCGAGAGCCCCCATGCACCACGGCGTTCGTGCCGGCGCGCTCCATATGAAAACTGATTGGCACCAGATCGTGACGGCAGGCGATGAGCTTGCCGTCGATGCGCCACTCACCGACAAGTCATCCATCATCTGCCGCACCGGCATGCTTATGCTGGCAAGCGGAACAGGTGCCTGGCGCGTGCGCGATACCATGAATCGTGTTGCTGCCGTACTCGGCGTCACGATTCACGTCGACCTGAGTCTTCTGTCGTTTGAGTGCACTTGCATCGAAGATGGCCACTGCTTTAACGAGGTTGTCAGCCTGCCCACAACGGGAGTCAATACCCATCGCATTTGGATGATGGAGAGTTTCCTCAAGGAAATCGAGACCTATGGTCGTCGCTTCACGGTACACGAGTATCACGAGATGCTCAGGACCGTTGAGAGCTCAAAGCCCGATTACTCTCCCTGGCAACAGGGCCTTGCGGCAGCCTGTGCTTGCGGCGCCTTCGTCTTTTTGCTCGGCGGCGGCCCTATCGAGATGGCCTGCGCGTTTGTGGGCGCGGGTGTCGGCAACTTTGCCCGCTCCCATATTCTCAAGCAAGGCCTTGGTCAGTTCAGCGCGCTGACGACCGGCGTTGCGCTCGCTTGCGTTTCGTATCTGCTGGCATTGCTCGGCCTTGGCCAGGTCATACCGGGGGCAATGTCGCACCAAGAAGGCTATATCGGCGCCATGCTCTTTGTGATTCCCGGCTTTCCGCTCATTACGGCAGGCCTCGACATCGCCAAGCTCGACATGCGAAGCGGTATCGAGCGCCTTTCATATGCCGTATCGATTATTGTGATGGCGACGCTCGTAGGTTGGATGGTTGCCGAGTGTGTTGGCCTGGCGCCGGACGACTTTGCCCCACTGGGCCTTTCGCCGCTTGCCCTTACGCTCCTGCGCGTGGTGATGAGCTTCGTTGGCGTATTCGGCTTCTCGGTGATGTTCAACAGCCCGGTAAAGATGGCCGCGGCAGCTGGGTTGATCGGCGCCGTTTCCAATACCCTGCGTCTGACCCTTGTCGATGCGCCGACGATGATTCCCTTCCTGGGCCTCAGCACGGGAATGCCTCCCGAGGCAGCAGCGTTTATCGGCGCGCTGGTATCGGGTCTGCTGGCAAGCTTGGCCGAAGTCAAGCTCACCTACCCGCGTATCGCTCTCACGGTGCCATCGATCGTCATTATGGTGCCGGGCTTGTATCTGTATCGCTCGATGTATTACATGTGCACCTTCGACACGGTCAATATGCTCGGCTGGTTTGTGCGCGCAGTGCTCATCGTAGCGTTTCTGCCCGTTGGACTGGGTGTGGCGCGTACGCTCACCGACCCTCGCTGGCGCCACACCAGCTAATTGGTGCAAGGGGGACAGGTTACTTTGCACCCCCAATGAGTTGCGGTGAAATAGGGACTGAATTGCTGCTTAAAGGGTCAAAACAGTCCGTATTCCACCGCAACTTATGGGGTCGGGGGGATTATTGGTGCCCTGCATCTCCATAAACTCAACGCTTACGAAGCGCGCGCCGTTCGTGTTAGGGTAGTTCCACCACATAAGTAGTCGCAGACGCACGTACCACGGGCGGGCGAGATGAAGTCCCAACAGCTCCATCTTGCCCGCCCGTTTTTGTTGCGTGGTGCCGCGGCGTAACACAGAAAGGATTTTGTCCTTTATGCCTATCAACAAACGAGAGAGCCTGCTGTTCACCTTTATCATGTGCTTTTGCATGGTGCTCTGGATGAGCATCTACAACGTTGCCCTGCAGCATGGGGCCATCAGCGGCGAGGTTGTTGCCGCCGCGTGGCTCGGCTTCCCCGTTGCCTACATTTTTGCCATGTGCTGCGACTGGTTTGTTGCCAGCCCCCTTGCCAAGGGTTTCGCTTTTAAATTCCTGGTCACGCCGGGCAAGAGCTCGCCACTTGCCATGACGCTCGCCGTCAGCTCCTGCATGGTCGTTCCCATGGTCATCATCATGTCGCTGTACGGTGCCTGCGAGGGTCTGACGCACATGCCCGGCGGCATCCTTGCGAACCTGTATTCCGTGCCCGCGATCTGGATGATCAACATCCCGCATAATTTTGTGATGGCGCTGCCGTGGAACCTTTTGGTAGCCGGTCCGATTTCCCACTTCGTCTTCCGTCGCGCCTTCCCTGTGGGGACGGTTTTCGAGGAGGAGCATGCCGAGCTCTTGGAGCAGGCTATGGCTCCTGAGTGCGAGTAGCTCGCTTAGGGATCTGCTGAGCGCGGGCGACTTGCTTGGTTGGAGCCCTAAGCGTGGATAGCTCTCTCGGCGACATCGCGGGCGTGAGCGGTGCGCATGACCGGAGGGCCCGTGCTGCTCCGTTGCCCGACGTGCTAGCGCGCAGAACAATCTGTTGGTGCATTCGGCGGCTGCTGAAGCGTTTCGGCAGCCGCTTTTTATACGGAGTTTAAATACAACAGTCTGTTGTATTACGTAGAGTGGTATATCTCTAGCAGGAAAAATGCGAGAGACGGAGCATTATGGCGTTGCTAGTAGGACTGGACGTAGGGTCGACGACGACCAAAGTTTACGCGATGCACGAGGATATGACCGAGGCGTGGTGGGGATATCGCCGCCACGGGGCGTGTCAGACAGCGAGCGTGCGCGCCATGCTCGGCGAGCTCGCCGAGCGCTTTCCCCATGAGTCGCTGCGCGTTGCGGTGACCGGCTCGGGTGCGCGCGATATCGCGACCGCGCTGGGCGCCTCGTACGTTCAGGAGGTGGTCGCCAACGCGCTCGCGATCAGCAGGTTCTATCCGCAGACGCGCTGCGCCATCGAGCTGGGCGGCCAAGACGCCAAGATGATCTTCTTCCGCACCAACGATAAGGGAGACATCGAGGTTGCCGACATGCGCATGAACGGCTCGTGCGCAGGCGGTACCGGTGCATTTATCGACGAGATGGCAAAGCTCATGGGGGTCGGCACCGAATCGGGCGAGTTCGAGCAGCTCGCAAGCCGGGGAACGACCGTCCACGAGGTCTCGGGCCGCTGCGGCGTGTACGCAAAGACCGATATCCAGCCGCTGCTCAACGAGGGCATTCCTACCACCGACCTGGCGCTTTCGGCGCTTCACGCGGTCGCCCGCCAAACGATCGGCGGTCTGGCCCAGGGTATCGACATCGAGCCGCCGGTAATCTTCGAGGGCGGTGCGCTCGCCTACAACCCCACACTGGTCCGCGTGTTCCGGGAGCAACTGAATCTATCGGACGATCAGGTTATCGTCCCGCGCGATCCGCAGATCATGGTCGCGCGCGGTGCCGCCCTGTCGCTGACCGACATGTTCGCATCGTCCCAACCGATCGACCTTCCCGACGCTTTTGTCCGGCTGGATAAGCTCGAGACGGTCGCGCCCGCAAGCGGGGAGGGACGTCTTGCCCAGCCCTTTTTTGCCACACCTGCCGAGCAGGCGGATTTTACGGCACGCCATGGCAAAGAGACGCCGGCAAAGGGTCCGGATGCGTATGCGCCCGGAGAGACGGTGCGTGTGGCGCTCGGTATCGATTCGGGGAGCACGACGACCAAGTTCGCCCTGGTCGATGAGGCGGGTGAGCTTGTCGATTCGTTCTACGCGTCTAATAACGGCAGACCGCTCGACATCGCCCAACAGGGTCTTGTCAGCTTGAAGAACCGCTGGGAGACAGCGGGAGTCACGCTTGCGATCGATGCCGTGGGCACCACGGGATACGGCGAGGAGCTTTTCGCGCGCGCGTTCCACGCCGACTACCATACGGTCGAGACGGTCGCGCACGCCCGCGCCGCGTGCGCATGCGTTCCCGATGCGACCTTCGTGCTCGACATCGGCGGACAGGATATGAAGGCCATCTGGCTCAACCACGGCGTGCTGACCGATATCGTCGTCAACGAGGCGTGCTCTGCGGGCTGCGGCTCGTTCCTCGAGGGTTTTGCCAAAAACCTCGGAATAGCCGTTGAGGATATCGCGACCGAGGCATTTTCGTCCAAAGCCCCCGCCGTTCTCGGCAGCCGCTGCACGGTGTTCATGAACAGCAGCGTTGTTTCCGAGCAGCGGCGCGGTAAGGGTCCGGGCGACATCATGGCCGGTCTCTGCCGTTCGATTATCGAGAACGTGTTCACCAAGGTCATTCGCGTTTCAAATCTCAACCGTCTGGGCGACAAAGTCGTCGTCCAGGGCGGCACGTTCCGAAACGACGCGGTGCTGCGCGCATTCGAGCAGTATCTGGGCAAACCCGTCACGCGTGCGCCCCACCCGGGGCTGATGGGCGCTATCGGTATCGCCCTGCTCGCGCGCGAGGAATGCCGCAAGGGCGACGCCGGCACGTCGTTTATCGGGCTCGATGCCGTGGAGCGCTTCGAGCATCGCGAGTTCGGCGGCGTTACCTGCCGTCGGTGCAACAACCGCTGCCAGCGCGCGGTCGTGGCATTTGGCGACGGCTCGCTTTACGTCACGGGCAATCGCTGCCCGCGCGGCGGCGCCATCTCATGGGATGAGCTCGTGCGCGAGGTTCCCGCGGCGGAGGAGCTGCGTCCGCAGGGTGCTTGCGAGGCACAGGCACCCGGCACGGGGCGCGACCGGACCGCGGCTGCCCCCAATCTCTTTGTCGACCGCGAGAAGCTGCTGTTCGAGTCGTACCCCACGGTTCCCGTCTGCGGGGGGCGCGATGTCACGATCGGCATTCCCCGTGTGCTCGAGTTCTGGGACACCATGCCGTTCTGGTCGACGTTCTTCAGCACGCTCGGCTTTAAGGTGCGCGTCTCGGGACGCAGCACCAAGGCGATGTACGAGCGCGGTCTGGCGCACGTCACATCCGACACCGTGTGCTTCCCGGCCAAGCTCGTCCACGGGCACATCCGCAATCTCGTCGACGCCGGCGTCGACCGCATCTTCATGCCCATCATCACGACGGTGCCCACCGAAAACACCGCCTCTACCAGCGAGTGGATGTGCGCCGTCGTAAAGGGATACCCCTACGTGATGCGCAATTCCGATAACCCGGAGGAGCGTTTCGGCGTTCCGTTCGATACGCCGCTGTTCCACTGGTACGACGAGGGCGACCGAAACCGCCAGCTCAAGGCGTGGTGCAAGGAGACCTTCGATATCGATGCCGACCTGGTTGCCAAGGCGACCGAGCAGGCGGACCGCGCGCAGGAGACGTTTGAGAACCAGCTGCAGCTGCGCGGCAGGCAGGTGCTCGAGAACGTGCGCGAGGACGGCGGCTACGCGGTGGTGATCGCTTCGCGCCCGTACCACAACGACCCGCTGGTCAACCACGGGCTGCCCAAGCTCTTCTCTGAGCGCGGCATCCCCGTGCTGACGCCCGATGCGGTGCCGGGGGTCTGCAACGTCGATCTTTCCAACAGCCGCATCGACATCGTGAACAACTACCATGCGCGCATGCTGTCGTGCGCGGTCATCGTCGCATCGACGCCCGAGCTCGAGCTCGTGCAGATGGGCAGCTTCGGCTGCGGCCACGATGCGTATCTCACCGACGAGATCGCGCGCATGATGGGCGAGATGGGCTCCAAGGTTCCGATGATGATCAAGCTCGATGAGAGCGACGTCGCCGGCCCCATGGGCATTCGCGTGCGTTCGTTTATCGAGTCGGTCAACCGTCGTCGCGCGGAGGAGCGTGCCGAGGGCGCCCGGGTGCACGCGGTCCATCCGCTCGACGACCCGTATAAGGTCAAGTACACCAAGCGCGACCGGCACGACAAGATCGCGCTGGTCCCCAACACCTCCCATGCGTTCTGCAGGCTCATGACCGCGGCGATGCGCAATCAGGGCGTGCGCGCCGAGGCCCTTGATATCGGGCGCGAGGATGCCATCCGCCTGGGCAAACGCTATGTGCACAACGACATCTGCTTCCCCGCGCAAATCGTGATCGGCGAGGCGCTCGCGGCACTCGAGAGCGGTAAGTACGACCCGCACGACGTCGCCGTGGTGACTGGCAAGTATATCGGCGACTGCCGCCTGACGCACTACATGCCCCTGCTGCGCCGCGCGCTCGACGACGCGGGATACGACTATGTCCCGGTGCTCACCAACGACGACGTCGATGCCCACAATGCGCATCCGGGCTTCAAGCTCGGCCTTGGCCCGAGCATCCAGATCGCCTACGGTCTTCCCATGATCGATACCCTCGAGGCCATGCTTAGGCGCATCCGTCCCTACGAGCTCGAGAAGGGCGCGGCGGACGCTGCGTTCGACCGCGCGCTCGATGAGGTTATCGAGGGCATGGAGCGCTCCGGGCTGAGAGGCCAGGCGACGGGCTTCAAACGCGCGCTTGCGATCATGGACGCCGTTCCGTACGACCGCTCGAACCCGCATCCGACCGTTCTCATCGTGGGCGAGTACCTGCTCAATTTCCATCTCGGCGCCAACCACGAGATCGAGCGCTACCTCGAGGACAACGGGCTCGAGGTCATCGAGGCGCGCATGACCGACGTGATCCGCAAGACCTATTTCTACAAGCATGCGCAGTCGCGCGAGTTCCACGTCGACCTGTCGCTGCCCGAAAAGGCCTGGTACGCCACGGCGGACAACCTGTTCGAGCTCGCGCACGACCGTTGCGACCGCCTGGGCGCGGCGAGCCCGCTCTACGAGCCGCCGACGCGCATGCCCGAGCTCGTGCGCGCGAGCGATAAGATCCTGCACCATACGTTCGATGCGGGCGAGGGCGTGCTGATTCCGGCGGAGATCCTCGAGCACGCCAAGCGCGGCTGCCGCAACTTCGTGATCCTGCAGCCGTTCGGGTGTCTGCCCAACCATGTCGTGGGGCGCGGGCTCATCCATGCGCTCAAGGAGCAGTATCCCACGGCGCAGTTCCTGCCGCTCGACTACGATCCCGACGTGAGCTTCGCCAACGTGGAGAACCGTCTTCAGATGCTCATCATGAACGCCAAGGCGCAGGGGTGCGGTGAGGCGCATGGCGAGACCGCGTAAGGACGCCGATGCGCCCGATGCACGCACCCGTATCATCGAGGCGTTTTGGGAGCTCATCGAGAACAACAGCATCTTCGAGCTGTCGGTTGGCGAGGTGACCCGCGCCGCCCGGTGCAATCGCGGAACGTTTTACTACTATTTTCACGATTTCGATGAACTCGTCGCCATCGCCATAGCCCAACTGCTGCAGGATAACGAGCTCATCACCGATGCCCTCTGGCATTTTTCGAGCGAGGGCGACCTTTCGGCGTTCGACCGGCGCGACGTCCGCTGCCTGCTGCGGCGCATCGTCATCACCATGAGGGCGGGTGCCGCCGAGCAGGTCGTGCAGGGCATCCATACGATCATCATCGACCGCGTGAGAGAGATCGTCCACCCCGACGGAGAAGAGCTCAAGGCGGATTCGAGCTTTGCGGTGGGCTTTCTGGTCTCGGGCATCATGGACTTTGTGATGGCGGTCGGCTTTGCCCGGGAGGGCGGCGAGGAGATAGACCTCGAGCAGCTGGGGGACAGCGCGTGCGCGTACCTGAGGGCGGTCGCCATGCAGACGGTGGAAACGGTCGCGCAAGTCGAGGGCGTCGATACATCCGAGCTGCTCGAACGCGTCTCCAAGGAGGCCGATGCCTATCGCGCATCGCGTGCGACGAGTCCCGACGTGGTGAAAGACGCCTAGGGTTTCTCTTGCGGGGCGCCTGTCGCGCATCGCGCGGTGAGTCCCGCGATGCGGTCATAACCTGCATTCATGTGAGCCGGGTTTATAGATATTCCTCCAGCTGTTAACATAGACAACCTGTGGGTAAAGAGACAAAAGCGCCGCCGACGGGCGGGCGTTTTGATTTCGATGAACTCATGTAAGGAAACGAGCATGTTAGATAGATTTACCGATCGAGCGCGCAAAGTCATGTCGATGGCCAAACAGGAGGCGCTCGATCTGCACTCAAATAAGGTGGGCACCGAGCACCTGCTGCTCGCACTCGCCAAGGAGGACGAGGGCATCGCTGCCGAGGCGCTGCGCTCGCTTGATATCTCCTACGACGACATCATGGACACCCTCAAGGAGGTCCAGACCACGGTTCCCGAGCCCAGCGAGGAGACCGAGGCTGCCAAGCTTGCCTTTACGCCGCTCGTCATTAGCGTGATGGAGCGCTCCTTCCGCGTGGCACGTGAGAACAACCAGACCTACGTGTCGACCGAGCACTTGCTGATTGGCATCGTCGAAGAGGGTAACGGCATGGCCATGGACATCCTCATGCGCCTGGGTGTGTCGTCCGCCTCTATCAAAAAGGCTATCGAGAAACTCACTGCCAAGGACCAGGACAAGAAGCGTCCGCTCGCCGGCGCCGGTGCCGGGCGTCCCGGTGCGGGCCTGCCGTTCTTTAGCGGCTCGGATGCCTCTCAGCAAAAGGGGAGTGGCACCGATACGCTTAAGCAGTTCGCGACCAACCTCACGCAGAAGGCGCGCGATGGCGAGCTCGACCCTGTAATTGGTCGCGAAAAGGAAGTCCAGCGTATGATGGAAATTCTTTCGCGCCGCACCAAGAACAATCCGCTTATCTTGGGCGACCCCGGCGTGGGCAAGACGGCCATCGTCGAGGGTCTGGCTCAGCAGATTGCAGCTGGCAACGTGCCCGAGAACCTTATGAACCAGAACATCTGGACGCTCGACCTGCCGGGCCTCGTTGCGGGCGCCAAGTATCGCGGTGAGTTTGAGGAGCGCCTCAAGAACGTGATCCAGGAGGCCACCGAAGCTGACGACGTCATCCTGTTTATTGACGAGATGCACACCATCATCGGTGCCGGCTCTGCCGAGGGCTCCATCGACGCGAGCTCCATGCTCAAGCCCGTGCTCGCGCGCGGTGCCTTCCAGATTATCGGCGCCACCACGGCCGAGGAATTCCGCAAGTACCTCACCAAGGACCCGGCCTTCGAGCGTCGCTTCCAGACCATCGATGTCGAGGAGCCGAGCGTCGAGGACACGGTCAAGATCCTGACCG
>JAXKHW010000075.1:0-5557 GCA_036549635.1 Collinsella sp.
CCTCATCGGTCGAGCGATCGATGCGAAAATCGAGCTCGGGCGTGACGCGCCAATCGAGCGAGCGAGCCAACAGGCTGCGAATACGGCCCTTGGCGCTGGCAAGCGCCTCCATGACCTCATCGTAGCGGCTCGCATCGCACGACACGTACACGCGTGCGAACGAACGGTCCACCGCGACCTCGACCGCGGTCAGGGTGACCAGGTCGAGACGCGGATCGGAAACCTCAAAGAGCAGGATATAACCAAGCTTCTCGCGAAGCTGCTCGCCCAAACGGCGGGTTGCCTGCGTTTGCTTCATAGCGCTACCCCCTACTCGGTACGGGCAACCTGGTCGATGCGGTAACCCTCGATCTGGTCGCCGGGCTTGATGTCCTGGAAGTTCTCCAGGCCAATGCCGCCCTCGGAACCGCTCTTGAGGCTCTTGGCCTCGTCCTTGTAGTGGCGCATCGAGGCAATCTTGCCGTTGAAGACCACAATGCCGTCACGCACCAGGCGCACGGAATCGGTCGCGGCGATCTCGCCCTCCTCGACGCGGACACCGGCGGCGATGCCGACTTTGGGCACCTTGAAGGTGTCCAGGACGGTCGCGGTACCCGTGGAAACCTCGACCTCGGTGGGCTTGAGCATGCCGATACGGGCAGCATCGAGCTCCTCGAGGCACTTGTAGATAACGTCGTAGCAACGGATCTCGACGCCCTCGCGCTCGGCGGCGGAGCGGGCCTTGCCGTCGGGACGCACGCCAAAGCCGATGATGATGGCGTTGGAGGCATCGGCCAGGACGACGTCGGTCTCGTTGATGGCGCCGACGGCGGAGTGGATCGTGTTGATGCGGACCTCGGACTGATCCATCTTGTCGAGCGAGTCCTGAAGGGCCTCGATGGAACCCTGGACGTCGGCCTTGATGATCAGGTTGAGCTCCTTGACCTCGGCGTCGGCGATGGTCTCGAAGAGGTTCTCGAGCGTGACGTGCTTCACGCGGCTCTGCTCCTCGATACGGGCCTTGAGCGAACGCTCATCCGCCAGGGCGCGAGCCTCGCGCTCATCCTCGAACACGCGGAACTCGTCACCGGCGTTGGGCACGGACTGCAGGCCCAGGATCTCGACGGCGTCGGAGGGGCCGGCCTCGGTGACGGCATTGCCCTTAGGATCGAGCATGGCGCGGACGCGGCCGTAGGTAAGGCCGGCGACCAGCGTATCGCCCACGTGCAGGGTACCGCGTGTCACGAGAACCGTGGCAACCGAACCGCGGCCCTTGTCGAGCTTAGCCTCGAGGACGTTACCGGAGGCAAAGGTGTCGGGGTTGGCCTTGAGCTCGAGCACGTCGGCCTGGAGCAGCACGGTCTCGAGCAGGTCGTCGATACCGATCTTCTGCTTGGCCGAGATGTTGACGAACATGTTCTGTCCGCCCCACTCCTCGGGGATGATGCCGTACTCGGTGAGCTCCTGGCGCACGCGGTCGGGGTTGGCGCCCGGCTTATCGATCTTGTTAACGGCGACGACGATGGGTACGCCGGCGGCCTTGGCGTGATTGATCGACTCGATGGTCTGAGGCATGACACCGTCGTCGGCAGCCACGATTAGGATGACGATGTCGGTCACCTTGGCGCCGCGGGCACGCATAGCCGTAAAGGTGGCGTGGCCCGGGGTATCGATGAAGGTGATCTTGCGGTCGTTGATCATGACCTGCGAAGCGCCGATGGCCTGAGTGATGCCGCCCGCCTCGCCGGCAGCGACACCGGTGTGGCGGATGGCGTCGAGCAGGCTCGTCTTGCCGTGGTCGACGTGACCCATGACGGTGACGACCGGGGCGCGGGGCTTAAGGTCGGCGGGATCGTCGTAGAACGAGAAGGTGTTCTCCTCCTCGGGGGTGATGATCTTGATCTGACGGCCCAGGTCGTCGGCAACGAGCTCGACGAGGTCGTCGGACATGGACTGCGTCATCGTAAGCGGCGTGCCCAGCAGGAACAGGCGCTTGATGATGTCGTTGGCCGGAACGTCGAGCGCCTCGGCGAGCTCCTGGACGGTAACGCCCTGGGAGACCTTGATGGCGTCGAGCTCCTCGGGGTTCACGCCCTGGGCCAGCGCCTCCTCAATCTTGCGCTCCTCCTGAGCCTTAGCAGCCTCGCGCTCGCGCTTCTCCTTGCGCTTCTTGCGGCGACCGGTGGACTCGCGAGAGGCCTCCTCGACGGCGGCGCGGGCCTCCTCGAGCACCTTCTCGCGGCTGTACTCTTCGGCCTCGCGAGCCATGCGGCTGTAATGGTCCTCATCGTTGCCGTGACCGCCCTTGCGCTTCTTGCCCTTGCCCTGCTTATCGGGGTTGGGGAAGTCCATGCCGGCAGCGACGTTGTTGCTAGCGTTGGTGCGATGGCTGTGCGGACGGCTCTCGGAGGCGTTGCGCTCGGAGTTGCTGTCGGAGGCGTTGCGATCGTTACGACGACCACCGCGACGGTCGTTGTTGCCGCCACGACGGTTGCCGCGCTCGGAGGCGCGCTCGGCCTTGGCCTTCGCCTCGGCGTCCTTCTTCTCCTTGAGCACGGTCTCCTGTGCGGCAATCTGGTCGAGCAGCGAACGGAAGCGCGAACCGGAGTCGGAAGCGGGGACGGCGCGGCGCTGGGCCTCGCGGGCAGCCTCCTCCTTCTCGCGGGCAAGGCGCTCCTGCTCGGCCTTCTTCTTGGCCTCGGCCTCGGCGCGGGCGGCCTCCTCGGCAGCCTGGGCGGCTGCGAACTGGCGGCGCTCCTCCTCGCGTGCCTTCTCGGCGGCGATGCGCTCGCGCTCGGCCTCGGCAGCGCGCGCTGCCTCCTCGGCGGCGGCTGCCTCCTCCTCGGCCTGCTTGGCGGCCTCGACTTCCTTGGCGCGGGCCTCGATCACCGAGGCGAGCTGCTTGCGGACCATGGCGACGTAGGCGTCCTCCAGCGCGGAGGAAGCGGACTTAGCGGGAATCTTCATTTCGGCGAGATGACCCATCAGTTCCTTGGAGGTCATGCCGAACTCTTTGGCCAGGGTGGACACACGGACTTTTGCCATATGACTTCACCTACCCTTTCTGGCACCTTGGGTGCCTAGAGACTGAACGAGCGTGGGATATGCGCTGGGACCCGCCCGGCGCGACCGCGCGCTAGATCAGGTCCTCCGCATCATCGAAGGCGTCGGTGTCATGGACACCGCAGAAACGGGAGCCGGGACGAGCCTGGTTGCGGCACTGGATGCCGTCCTCGGACACGTACTCGCAGCGGCGGACGTCCTCGTCCTCCTCGTCACCGATCAGGTCGGCGGCGGGCTCCTCGTGAACGGGAACATTCTTGAGGATGTCGGCGGCAAGGGTCTCGGACTTAATGTCGATGTGCCAGCCGGTCAGGCGCGCGGCGAGGCGGGCGTTCTGGCCCTCCTTGCCGATGGCGAGGGACAACTGGTCGTCGGGCACGATGACGCCGGCGTAGGCCTTCTCCTCGTCGATGAGGACGCGGGTGACCTTAGCGGGCGACAGGGCGTTGGCGACGTAGACGGCAGGATCAGCATCCCACAGGATGACGTCGACGCGCTCGCCACGGAGCTCGCCCACGACAGCGCGAACACGGCTGCCCTTGGGGCCGACGCAGGCGCCCACGGGATCCAGACGGTCGTCGAGCGAGTGGACGGCGACCTTGGAGCGCTGGCCGGGCTCGCGGGCGATCGACTTGATCTGGACGGTGCCCTCATAGATCTCGGGCACCTCCTGCTCAAACAGACGACGCATGAGCTCGGGGTGGGTACGGGAGATGACAATCGGCGGACGGCTGTGCTCGCCACGAACCGGCTGCAGGTTGGAGTTGGGGTCGCGAACGTCGATGATCACGGCCTTGATGTGCTGATTGTGCAGGTAGCGCTCGCCCATCGGACGCTCATTGCGCTCGTTCTCGTAACGACGCTGATCGAAGTGCGGAAGCTCGGCCTCGACGCCCTCGCGGATCTTGACGATTGTGAAGTCGGGCGTGGACTGCAGCACGGTACCGCTGATGAGGTCACCGATGCGGCCGGAGAACTCCTCGTAGATCTGCTCGCGGGCGGAGTTGCGCACGATGGCGTTGATCTCGGCCTTGGCGTGCTGGGCGGCGATGCGGCTCGTGTTCTTGGGGGTGACGTCGATCTCCTCAAACTCGGTGAAGTTGCCCTCCTCGTCCATGGAATCGTCGATCGGCTCCAGGCGGTAGACGTAGATCTTGCCGGTGGTGCGGTCGATGGTCACCTTGGCGCCCCACTCAAGATGCAGGATCTCGGCATAGCTCTTGGCGAGCGACTGCTCCAGGCGGTCGATCAGGTAGAGCTGGTCGATGTGCTTCTCCTGGCAAAGCTCCATCAGGGCGGACATCATGTCGGATGCTGCCATCTTACTTTCCTTCCTTCGCGGGCTTGAAGTCGTAGGTGGGCTTCAACTTGCACTTTTTAACATCAGAGAAATCGAGGGTAACGGACTCGCCGTCCTCGAGCTCGAGGGTCACGTTCGCCTCGGTGGCGGCGGCAATCTTGCCGGCGTACTTGCGACGGCCCTCGGTGGCGGTGGAGGTGAGCTCGCAGTTCTCGCCCACAAAGCGGGCAAAGTCGCACGGGCGGCGCAGCGGGCGCGCCATACCCGGGCTCGACACCTCGAGCGTATAGCTCGAAGAGATGGGGTCGAGCTCCTCAATCACATCGCCGACCCACTTGGTGTTGGCCGTGACGTCGTTGAGCGAAAGACTCTGACCCTCGGCACCCTCGATACGCACGCGCACGCAGGGGGCCTTGGTGGCACCCACGAGCTCGACGTCGACGATGTCGATATCGTGCTGGGGAGCGACGGCCTCGAGCGCGTCGATGATCGCCTGCTCGGTCTTGGTCTTGACCATTGCGGCACCTCCATCCATACAAAAAAGAAGCGGGGCCGAAACCCCACTTCTTTCAATTACAACTTCATTTGCAAGCAAACTATACCAATAGCTGCGGAAACGTGCAAGCACAGTACGAATCTGCAGGTCAGCGTGCGCACAGCTTCTCCACAAGAATAGGACAATTGACCGCAGACATCAGGGCAGGTACATGAAAAACGAGGGACGACCCAATCGGATCGCCCCTCGTCTTTTATGCGTCAGTTATGCTCGCAGTGCTTACTTAACCACCAGGTTGACCAGCTTGCCAGGCACGCAGATGGCCTTGACGACCGTCTTGCCCTCGAGCCACTTGGCAACGGCCTCCTCGGCGGCAGCCTGCATCTCCTCATTGGAGGCATCGCGAGCCACGTCGATGCGGCCGCGGACCTTGCCGAGCACCTGGACGACGATCTGCACGGTGTCCTCGATGGACTCGGCCAGGTCGAACTCGGGCCAGGCGGCGGTGTAAGCGTTGCCCTCGCAGCCGAGCGCCTCGTGCCACAGCTCGTCGGCCCAGAACGGGCAGATGGGGGCAAGGACGCTCACGATATCCTTGGCCATGCCGTAGCACAGAGCCTTGTCGCGGTCAGCGCCCTCAGTGGCGTTGAGGTAGGCGCTCGCCGCGTTGACGAGCTCCATGACGGCCGAGATCGCGGTGTTGAACTGGCCGCGGTCGA
>JAXKHW010000076.1:0-8982 GCA_036549635.1 Collinsella sp.
CCCATGGCGAGCAGCATGCCGCAGAGCAGGGCCTTGGTCAGAAAGGCCTGGAGCTTGGCGGCCGAGCTGGCCCCGCGGAAGTTGAGGAAGATGACGTAGACTGCAAAGCCGAGCGCGATCAGCGTCGGGAACAGGTAAACGTCGGCGCCCAGGATGGTGTAGAGCTTGACGGCGCGCAGCCACTCAAGGCCGGGCAGGCTGCCGAACATCTCGGACACGAGGGTCGAAATGGCGATGGCCTCCCACGGGCACAGGATGCCGTTGCCCAGGGCCAAAAGCCATCCGGTGATGTAGCTCAGCGTACGGCCAAAGCTACGATCGACATACTCGACAATGCCGCCCGAGATGGGGATAGCAGCCGTGAGCTCACCGAAAACAGCTCCGACGGGCACGAGGAAGATTGCACCCAAGAGGAATGCGATCATAGCGGGAACGGGACCGCCGCCCACGACCATCCAGTCGCCGACCTGCAGAACCCAACCGGTACCGATGATGGCACCGAAACCGATGGTGAAGAAGTTCCAGAGCGAAAGCGTTTTCTTCATGCCGCCGTTATCCTCGACTGCAACTTCTGCGTTCTTGTCCGCCATTGTTCCCCTCCTTTCCTGTTTGACGCCCTTGGCGTCACCCCTTGCGCGGTCCGTTTTGCCGCGCGCTTATATTCCATGGCTTTAAGATACGGCCTTGGCGCAGCAGCGCCGCTCGCAGCTCGACCGAAGGCAGAACTGCAAAACGAGCGGCACCGTTTTTGGGACGAACGGCGGGAGACGTCATTCGTCTTGGACGCTTTCATCTTGTCTGCTTTTGAATACCTGTTGCCGTGGCGCTTGGCGCGCGGCGCGGCAACGTTCATACCATTTGTCAGGCTTTTGGCGCACATACCCATGTGTCGTGCATCTTTTTATGTAGGATAGACAAGTTACACATGAGGCAAGGTGATTCGAATGGCATACGGATACAATGACGGCGACCAACGGCCACAAAGCGTGCGCCTTGCCGGCCGCACCACGCCAACGCCCAGAAGCACCTCCGACAACGACAACCCGCAGCGCCCCCAAGAGCAGCCCGGGGCTTCTTCGCGGCAACAAAGCCGTACCGTGCAGCAGTCAGACCGCGTGAGTACGAGCACACGCCAACGCCAGACCGACACATCGCAGCCACGCCGCTACGATCGCCGTAAGACCGACTACTACGTCAAGCGCTCCTTTTCGCGACCTCAACGCGATCGCGGCAATTCCGCCCCTCACCCCGCGTCGCACACCACAAGCCACGCGCTTCCGGCCCGCCGCCTACGCCTTGCGCTTTGCTCCATTGCCGCCTGCCTCGTCTTTGTGTTTTTGGGATCCTGTATCTCCCACGGATCAGCCGGTCTTGAGCCCACTGCCGAGGACAAGCTGCTTAAAGCTCCCGTCGCGCCCGGTTACTCCTTTGCGTTCTCGACCCCACGCTCGCAATGGTAGGCCGGCGCCATGCCCCACATCTACCAAATTGACCCCGCATGGTCGGAGCTGCCCTATGCCGGTGGCACTATTCGAGAAAACGCTTGCGGTCCCACTTGCCTCACCATGGTCTATATCTTTAAGACCGGCCACACCGATAAGACGCCGGTCGATGTATGCGCACTGGCCGAAGCCGGCAACTACGCCCCCACTGGTGCCACCGAGTGGTCGTTTATGACAGGCGGCGCGTGGCAGCTGGGGCTCAACGGAACACAGCTCTATAACGATCGCGAATCGATTACCCAAGCACTTCGCTCGGGTGCGCCCGTCATCGCCGCAGTGCGCCCCGGTACGTTTACCAACGTAGGCCACTACATCGTGCTCTACGGCATCGACGACGCCAACCAGATTGGCGTCTACGACCCCAACTCGGCCAGCCGCAGCGCCCGCCGCTGGGGCGTCGTAGAGGTCCTCAACGAAGTCGAAGCCATGTGGGCCTACTACTAGTCATTGGGGACAGACTTAAATGAGTGGTCGTCGGGGACAGTCTTACGGACGCCGGCCGAGAGCAGACGAAAAGGGCCATCCCGAACTGCTTGGAACTGCCAGCACGGAAAGCGCATCCTGCTTTGGGGCCCAATAGCGGGATGCGCTTTCCGTTAGCGGCCCGTTTGGGAAACTAGGGACCGCTTTTCGACAAAAATCCGGGATGCATTTTCCGATTGAGGGCCTCAAGGGAAACCGCACCCCATGTTGGACGCTCATTCTGGGATGTGCTTTCCGCAGTTGATCGATGCGGCCTTTAAGGACTGTCCCAAGCTGCCGGCAGGAAAGGAACGTCCCCAAGTGCCGGGTTTCCGCAGCCTGCAATGCTCCTCATGAACAGCCGCCTCAATAACAAAAGCCCCCGCGGCCGAAGCGGACCGCGGGGGCAACAGACCTGCAAGAGTTAACTCAAGTCCTCGCCATTTGATGCAATGACCTTTTGGTACCAGCAGAAGCTGTCCTTTCGGTAGCGATCGAACGTGCCTTTGCCCATATCATCGGCATCAACATAAACAAAGCCATAGCGCTTCTTCATCTGCCCCGTCGAGGCCGACACCAAATCGATACAGCCCCACGGCGTGTATCCCATCAGGTCAACACCGTCCTCGACAATTGCATCGCGCAGCGCAAGAATATGCCTTCGCAGGTAATCAATATGATACGCATCGTGGACTTTGCCGTCTTCCAGCGCATCGAGTCCGCCCACACCGTTCTCGGCGATAAAGAGCGGAAGATGGTAACGATCGTGGTAGCCGGCAAGCGTCACGCGCAAACCCAGCGCATCGATCTGCCACTTCCAGGCAGTCTCTTTATCCTTGAGGTACGGATTGCGCAACGTCGGGAACACGTTGCCCTCCGCCTTCTCGGCGATCACCTGATCATCGGCGCACACCAAGCGCGAGCAATAGTACGAGAACGAGATGAAGTCGACCGTATGCTCTGCCAGATACTCCGTATCGCCCGGCTCAAAGGGCACGTGAACACCCTCTTTCTCGAGTGCACGCAGCTTCCAAGCAGGATAGGCGCCCGCAGCCATCACGTCTGTGTAGAAGTAGCGGCCGCGGTCCTCCTCATACGCAAGCCATACGTCCTCGGGCGCACAACGGTACGGATAGGTCGCACCGGCAGCGACCATGCAACCCACCTTGTTTGCGGGATCGATCTTGTGCAGAATCTCGACAGCGCGAGCGCTCGCCATAAACATATGGTGCGAGAACGCCGCGGTCACGGCTGCACGGTCACGCTCATCCTCGAGCGTGACACCCGCGTTGAGATAGGACAGCGCCACGCTGTTGATCTCGTTGAACGTAAGCCAATAACGCACGAGGCCCTGGTACGCGCGTCCGACGGTCTCGACGTAGTGCGCATACCGCTCGATCATCTCTCGGCTTTGCCAGCCACCATAGCGCTCGACCAGAGCCAACGGATAGTCGTAGTGCGACAGCGTCACAAGCGGCTCGATTCCATGCTCGCGCAGCGCCTCGAATACCTGACGGTAAAACTCCAAGCCCTCGCCGTTGGGCTCGGTCTCCATCCCTGTGGGAAAAATACGGCTCCAGCAAATTGAAAGACGCAGGCACTTAAAGCCCATCTCGGCAAAGAGCTCGACATCCTCGTGCCAATGATGGAAGAAGTCGTTGCCCCAGCGGCATGGATACAGCCTGTCCGGATCGTCCACGGGCTTTTGCCTGCCAAACATTACATCCCAGCGGTCGGAACCCTGTGGGATCAGGTCGGAGTGCGACATGCCGCGGCCGCCCTCGTTCCAGCCCCCTTCGGCCTGGTTGGCGGCGAGGGCACCACCCCACAAAAAGCCCTCGGGCATACCGGCGGCAGACGTTCTGTCAAAGTAACTCATGCTACTCAGCATCCTCGGCAGAAGCTGCCGCGGCGTTCTCCTGCTCCTGAGCCAGGAGCTGGTTATCGTACACCTTAAAGAACGGGTACCAGACCACAGCCATGACCACGATCAAAACGATCGTAAACACCCAGATGCGCGGGTCGAGGCACTGGACAAAGCCCTGAACGAAGATGGGGAACGTGCCGCTCACCAAGATGTAGAAGTTAGAGACAAGACCCAGTGAGACCGCACCCCAATACAGCAGGGCCGAGATCATGCCGCCTAGCACAAACGGAATCATGAGGATCGGGTTGAAGATGATGGGCGCGCCGAAGATCGCGGGCTCGGAGATACGGAAGAAGCTCGGCACGATCGATGCCCTGCCAAATGCCTTGAGCTGCTGCGACTTTGCCCTAAACGCGCAGAGCGCCACAAAAGAGAACGTATTACCCGTGCCGCCGATGAGGTTGATGGCCAACGACATGAGCGCCGGGTGGAACTCAAGCGGCTGCCCGGCAGCATAGAGCGAGGCGTTGGCGGCAAAGGCGGCAAGCGTGACCGGGGCGGTGATGGGCATTACGATCATGTTGCCGTGGACGCCAAAGCACCAAAACAGCAGCGTCATGAAGCAGATAAGCAGTGCGCCGGGCACAGAGTCAACTGCGACGGAAAGCGGGGCAGCGAGCAGCTTCTCGATAACCGAGGGGATGGACAGCGCGGGATCGATCATCTGGATCAGCAGGTTGCCGCCAAAGAAGATGAGGATGTTGGCGAGCATAGGTACGATGGCGCCAAAGGTTTCGGACAAAAACGGCGGCACGCCATCGGGCATCTTGATGGTGATGCCCTTGGTCTGGCAGAAGCGCGTGACCTCGACGGAGACCAAGGCAACGATGATGGCGGTAAACAGGCCCTGCGCACCCAGATAGGTGCAGGGGACCGCCTGGAGCACGGACTCGTCAGCAAGCTGGTAGTAGGACGACGGCGCCGCGGCGATCAGGAACATCACCAGCGAGGTCATGCCGGCGTTAAGCTTGGGCATCTTGTAGGTGCCCGCCAGGTTATAGGCGATTGCGAACGTCACGATCACCGACAGTATGCCCATCGTCATGTTGAAGGGAATGAGCAGCGTGAGCTTATTGGCCGTGGCAAAATCGAGCCAAGGGCCAAAGACGGACCAGAACCCGCCCTGCGCCACCAGGTCGGCCGTGACCGGCGGGTTGGCGAGGATCATAAAGACGGCAGATACCAAGATGAAGCTGATCGCGCTCATAAAGCCCTTTTGCATGGAGGCAAAGTGGCGCTCGGTGCCGCAGAAATTGGCGATAGGGGTCAGTTTTTCCTGAAGCAGGGTCATGAACTTCTCCATGGTTGCCTCCTAACCCAACAGCGACTGGGCGAGTGCCAGCACGTTGGCGGCGTTGCCCATGCCGTAGTCCTGTGCGGGGATGACCGCGGTCGGCTTACCGCTCCCCTGCTTGACGGTGTTGAGCTGGTAGGACACCTGCGGCCCCAAGAGCAGCACGTCATAATTGGCGCACGTCTCCTGATACTCGCCGATACCCACCGCATCGATATCGAGCTCGATGCCGTTTTGCTCCGCATATTTCTCGAGTTTCTTCATCAGAATGCTTGTAGACAGACCAGCTGCGCAAACAAGAAGGATCTTCATAAGGGATTCCCTTCGCATTGATTGGTTGGATAGTCACCGCACGCCGCTAGGCGTTCTTGGTTGCAGTGCGCTCATACAGGCAGATCAGCTCCTGCACGAGCTCCTGAGCAAGCATGGAGCACATGAGGTGGTCCTGAGCATGGACCAGCAACACATCCACCGACAGATGCTCGCCCGCTGCCTCAGTCGAAAGCAGCTGCGTTTGGATGTGGTGAGCCTTGATTCCCGCATCCTTTGACTGCTTCATGAGTTTGGCGGCGGCGTCAAAATCCCCCGCCTTTGCCTTTTCAAGGGCTTCGAAGGCAAGGCTGCGTGCCTCTCCCGCTGCAGCGACCAGCTGAAACGAAACCATCTCGGTTCCCTGATCGTCCATAACGGTCTCCTCTCCCGTGATGTTTGGTTTGTACTTGAATATTCGAAACGCCTATCTCCCGCCCGCAATCCTCGAGGTTTATTGCAGGTAGACTGACAGGGTCATCGACAAAAGAAGTCTTAAGCCGTATGCGCTTGCACAAGCGCCATCAGCTCATGCCAGGACCGGCGCTCGCGTAGGCGCTCGACCCCCTGGCGGTCCATAAAGATCTCGGCGAGCAGTGAGCTCAAGATCCGCGCCTCATCGCCGCCCGACCGGGCAAACGACACCATAAAGACGATATCGACCTCATGGCCGTATTCGTCCCAAAGAATGGGATGTTCGAGCAGGCCCACGGTAACAAAGGCCTCGGCGCTCAAGGGATGCATCCCATGGGGCATGGCTACCCCATTGCCAAACGAGGTGGCGCTCGCGCTCTCGCGCTCGGCGACCTCTTGGGCAAACTGGGCATCGACACGGCCGCTCTCGACGGCGCGCTCGGAGAGATATCGGAGAACGGCCTGCTTCGACGACGCCTCAACGCGGTTGAAGAACAGGGCACGGCTAAAGAAAGAGCTCACGGAGTCCGATTGCGCAGTGTCGTCGCTCAGCACCTTGCGGATAGCGTTGACATCGCTCGTCTCCAAGAAGAAATCGGCCTCGCGGACGGGCACGGGCAACTTGACGTTGAGCGGCACCGTTGTGAACACGTAGTCGATATGCGAAAAATCGAACGTTCCCACGCGGGCGACATCGCATGTCTCAATCGAATCGATATACATGCCAAACTGCTTGCGGTACTGGTGCTCGAGCATACGGGCGCTTCCCGCTCCCGAGGCGCACACGATCAGGATGCGTTTGCGACGCGGCTGGTCGGCTTGCTGCTCGAGGGCCAGGGCAAATGCCATGGCGATGTAGCCGAGCTCTTCATCAGAGGGCTGGCTGCCAAAATGACGCTCGAGTACCTGCGAGGTGCCAGCTGCCATCGAATAGGCCAACGGAAACCTCGTCTTGATATCGGACAGCATGGGGTTATCCATATGCATGTGATATTCAAGGCGATAGCCCAGAGGGCCGATATGCCGAGCAAGGTTCATGCGAAGTTCAAGATCGCCGCTAAAGTCAAACCTAAACTCATCGTTGACCGCACGTACCATCTCGGAAGCAATCTCCCACATCTCGTCCGAGATAACGGCAGAGCCCTTCTCGGGCACGCCCGTGCCCCTGCCGAGCAAATGGATTGCGATAAAGGCAACCTCTTCTCGGGGCATGCTCACGCCCAGGGCATCCTTGATGTTTGCGGCAATCTGGAAAGCCGCGGCGTATTCGCGCGTTCCCTCCAGTTTTTGAACGTCCGATTCTGCAGCTGGGACATAGCAGCCCTGCTCGATGCGGCCAAGAGCAATGTAAAGATGCATGATGAGATTGCGGGATGCCAGCGAGCTCACCGTGACGGGCGAGGCCGTCAGAGCATCGTCCACACATGCGGCGATGGCCCGCAGGCGCTCGGCGAGCTTTGCATCGTCGGTGTCGGGCAACACGGGCCTCACCAGCGAGGCCAGGCACAGGCGCCGCTGCGACTCCCCGCCCGCAACGCGGATTCCGTAGCGTGGGCGCTTTTCGAGCATTAAGTCAAATTGGGCGAGTTTCTGCTCTACCAGACGCATGTCATTGGACAGAGTTCGCGCCGAAACGTAGAGTAAATCCGCATACTCCTCAATCGTCACCCACTGGGACCGCATGAGGAGGTCGTTAAGAAGGAAGGACACACGGCCGTCGCGCGTATCAGGAATGCCCGGATGGGCCAGAGCCGCACCGTCTAGCAAGCGAGCAAGCTCATCTGCACGTGCAACATCGATACGATACTGCCCCTTGCTGCCAACGATGCGTGCAACCCCTGCAAGGTTGTCGTTTGCGCGATGGATATAGTTTCTCACGGCGCGCTCGCTTACCTCGAGACGCTTGGCAAGTACCGCGACAGCGACAGGCTGAGCGTCCTCGATCATATTTACAAGCTGCTTGACGCGAGCATCCATGTCCTCCTCCTTTCCCTGCGTCTAGTCTAACGCGGTAAAGAATGACACTCCACGTCGCGCTCGTTCCGCCAACTCGGAACAGGTTGCGGGGAGTCCAGCCGAACTTATAGGGAGCACGGAGAAAGGGCCCGAAAGCCATGTGCCGGTGTGAGATGCGCTTTCCGCAGTCATTGGGGACAGACTTAAATGAGTAGTCGTTGGGGACGTTCTTGTTTGACTAGTCGTTTAAGAACGTCCCCAATGACTATTAAGGACTGTCCCAAGCTGCCGGCAGGAAAGGAACGTCCCTAAGTGCCGGGTTGAAACAAAAGCCCCGCAGCCGGAGCGGACTGCGGGGCTCATGAAGAGAGGCTAGTTTGCGGGCGCTTTGCCTGGCGCCCACGAGAGAGGCAACAGAGTAGAGACTACTCGTGAATGCGGGTACCGGAGAGGCCAGCCATGGTCTCGGCGGCCTTGTCCAGAGCGCCGATGATGCAGGTGCGGCCCTTGCGGGAACGTGCGAACTTGATGGCAGCGCGGACCTTGGGCTCCATGGAACCCTTGCCGAACTGACCCTCGTCGGCCAGGCGCTCGGCCTCGTCGGCGGTGAGGTCCTCGAGCTCCTCCTGGTTGGGCTTGCCAAAGTTGATGGCGACATGCTCAACGGCGGTCAGCAGGAACAGAACGTCGGCGTCGCAGTCCTCGGCCAGCAGCTCGCCGCCCAGGTCCTTGTCGATGACGGCGGGAACGCCCTTGTAGCAGCCCTTGTTCTCGTAGTCGCGGACGACGGGGATGCCGCCGCCACCGCAGGCGATGACGATGAACTCGTTGTCGAGCAGGTTGAGGATGGAGTCAGCCTCGACGATCTTCTTGGGATCGGGGGAAGCGACGACGCGACGCCAGCCGCGGCCGGAATCCTCGACGAAGACCTTGGAGGGATCCTCGGCCATGAACTCCTTGGCCTGCTCCTCGGTGTAGAAGGGGCCGATCGGCTTGGTCGGGTTCTTGAACGCGGGATCATCCGGATCGCACTCGATCTGGGTGACGACGGTGGCGGCGTGCCAACGCTTATAGCGCTTGTGCATCTCGCGGCCGATGCCCTGCTGCAGGTGATAACC
>JAXKHW010000077.1:0-3345 GCA_036549635.1 Collinsella sp.
GCCGTAGACTAATCGCAAGAAAGGACTCGGTATGCAAACCACGCACATGGCGACCCCGGTACTGGAGGTCGCGCATCTCGAAAAGGTATATGGAGCGCTGGGCAACGTGACCCGCGCGCTCAACGACGTCAGCTTTACCGTCAACCGCGGCGAATTTGTTGGCATCATGGGCGCTTCGGGCTCGGGTAAGTCGACGTTGCTCAACTGCGTCTCGACCATCGATAGCGCCACGAGCGGCACCATCCGCGTCAACGGGCAGGACGTAACACGCATGAAGCAGGCTAAGCTTTCGCAGTTCCGCCGCGAGGAGCTCGGCTTTATCTTCCAGGACTCCAACCTGCTCGATACGCTCACGGCACGCGAGAACATCGCTCTGCCGCTCACCATCGCCCGCACAAACTCGGCAGAGATCTCGACCCGCGTGCAGGATGTGGCAGCGCGCCTGTCTATCAGTCAGGTGCTCGACAAGTATCCCTACCAGATGTCCGGCGGTCAGCAGCAGCGCGTTGCCGCGGCTCGCGCGCTCGTCACCGACCCCACCATGATCATGGCCGACGAGCCCACCGGCGCCCTCGATTCCAAGAGCGCTCGCCTGCTGCTCGAGAGCCTGGAGGCCCTTAACCGCCGCCTACGCGCCACCGTGCTCATGGTCACGCACGACAGCTTTGCCGCCAGCTACACGAGCCGTGTGCTGTTCATTCGCGACGGCAAGATCTTCACCGAGCTGCGCCGCGGCGACACCGACCGCCGAGAGTTCTTCGACCGCATTATGGAGGTCGTTGCCATGATGGGCGGTGAGGGCTCCGATGCTCTGTAAACTCGCTTGGGGCAACGTCCGCCGCGCCGGCCGCGACTACCTCGTCTACCTTTTGACGCTCACCCTGGGCGTCACGGTCTTCTATGCTTTTAACACCATCTCGATGCAGGTCGACATCGCCGGAATCGATGAAGAGGGCTTGGCGCAGGTTATGGGCAGCATGCTCGGCGACCTGACGTACTTTTTGGCCGGTGTCATGGCCTTTTTAATGGTGTATGCCAATAACTTCATCATGAAACGCCGCAAGAAGGAGTTTGGCCTGTACCAGGTGCTCGGCATGGGGCGCGGGCGCGTCGCCACTATCATGGCGCTCGAGACGGTGATTGTCTCGGTGGTGGCCTTTGTCGCCGGCATTGTGCTGGGTGTGGGACTCTCCCAGCTCATGACGTTCTTTACGGCCTCGCTCTTTAAGACACAGATCGCCAATTTCCACTTCTTTTTCTCGATGCATGCGTTCAATCTGACCCTTGTCTGCATGCTCGTAATGTTTGTGCTCACGCTACTGCTGAACCTTCGCGCCGTGCGTCGCACCAAACTCATCGAGCTTATGGGTGCCGAGCGTCGCAACGAGAGCATCAAGACACGCAACCCCTGGATAGCGATTGCCATCTTTGTCGTGGGCGCGGTGCTGGTGGGCGTGGCCTATTACCGTCTGCTACGTGATGGGTTCCCGCTAACCGCGACGGACAGCAAGCTGCAAGAGGCCATGAACCAGTTTGGTATTACGACCGCTATGGTTACCGTGGGCACCTTTGCCCTGTTCTGGGGACTCTCGGGCATGCTCATCAAGCTGCTGCAGAGCCTGCGCGGCGTGTATTGGCGCGGCCTCAACATGTTTACCGTGCGCCAGCTTGCGGCGAAGGTTAATACGGTGTGCTTTTCGATGGGCGTCATCGCGATGCTCCTGTTTTTGGCCATCACCTCGGTGACGTGCGGTATGTCAATTGCCAACGTGATGAACGGGAATCTGGAGCGCTATAATCCGGCCGACATGTCGCAGACGTATGTCTATTACACGCCCGATACGCTCGACTTCTACAAAGAGTCTTTCAATCCGTCTGAGGCCGATCGAATGGTGCTGGCCGATAGTACGGTCGATTTGTACTCCGCATGGCACGGCGATCGTAAGGGCAAGTCGGCGGACAACAACGACGAGACCGGCAAGAAGGTCGATATCGCCGATGTTGCCGGTGAGCATGTGCAGATTGATTCGTATCTGAGTTACCCATTTGGCGGCTCGAATCCTTCGGTGACCCCAAGTGAGATGTGCAAGACCATGGGCGAAAAGCTTCCCAAGGCGTTCGGGGGTAGCAATGCCGATACGATGGGTCTGTTTGTGACGCCGGCGAGCCAGTACAACAAACTGCGTCAGATGATGGGCGAGGAGCCGGTGAGCATTGGCCGCGACCAGTATCTGCTCACGTGTGATATGGGCGGCGAGCTGGTCGAGCTGTACACCAAGTATATGGCTGACGGCCATGCCCTTACCTTGGGCGGGCATACGCTCAAGCCCGCAACCGATAAGTCGGACGAAGATACGGCGGCCATCGCCAACTCGGCGATGGGCAGTAATCCGGGTACCGTCGTCGTTGCCGACGAACTGTTGTCCCAACTTAATCTGCAGCCGTATTCCAGTAGCCTGCTCGTTAACTACAAACAGGGGATGGATACGACCAAGGCAGACGAGAGCATTAAATACACTCTGCTCGACAATCTGCTCGTTGACGGCAAAGAGCCAGGGTCGTGGGGAATCTTTATCACACGCTCCGAGATGTACACACAAGCAGCGCAAATGAACGGTCTTATTAGCTACCTAGCCATCTACATCGGCTTTGTATTGGTCGTTGCATGCGCGGCGATTCTGTCGATCCAGCAACTCTCCAACGTGGCCGACGGCAGCCGCAGCTATCGTGTGCTGGCACAGATCGGCTGTGAGGACCGCCAGATTTGCCATTCGGTGATGGCGCAACAAGCGGTATTCTTCCTGTTCCCGCTGGCAGTGGGCCTGGCGCACTCCTTTGTGGCACTTAAGGTGATCATCGAGCTGGTGAGCATTTTCGGAAATATGAGCATCGGCGGCACCGTGGGCCTCACCTGTGCAATCTTCCTGGCAGCATACGGTGGCTACTTCCTGGTGACCTACCTCATGAGCGCCGGAATGGTACAAGCTGCCATCGCCACCCGTTACAGCGAATAGCCGACTCAAAGCAAAACAATCGCAGGTTGAGCATAAGTCAGCGAAAGCGCCCCTAGACGAGCAAGGTGACGTGAAAGAGGAGGGAAGCGTACTTCGGTACGCGACCGACGATTGAACGTCAGATTGCCGCCTAGGGGCGCTTGCAGCGTCGAGCCGTTACGCGGTTTGGCATAACCGCGTAACTTCATCGTAGAAGCGCGTTTGCGGGCGGCGGATGCTCGTCTCCTGTCGCCCGCTCACCGAGGCTTGGCAATTGTCTTAATATCTTAAGGGTCTCGATTTGTCCAAGACTGAGCGAAGGAGCTCATCATGAGCGACGGAAAGAAGAAGC
>JAXKHW010000078.1:0-6187 GCA_036549635.1 Collinsella sp.
CACGGGTCAAGATGCACCAGGCCTGGACGAAGTCCGGGCCCGCGCCTTTAGACGCGAGCCCGGGGCCCGTGGGTTATACCCTAAGAGCAAACCACCCTTTTTAAGGGTGGTTCTGATTTTGCGAAGGACGCTTTGAAGCCCGTTTTGCCGCCGATGTGCCTAGGTATAAAGGGCTATGGGCAAAAAACGTCAAATATGAGTACTGTCACAAGTCCTGTAACATTATTTATTTGCAAAATATGTAGTGTTACGCAACATATGTCCAAGTACTTAGCCGATAAACGTCTGCAATTTTTCCGCCGTAGGACGCCCGACGGCTAAATCGCCTTCTGAAGGCATGAAATCGCTGTAACTAAAATGGTAACAGTACTCATATTTGCCATTTTTTGACCACAGGCCTTGCGATGATGCCGGGATTCGCGCCCTGTCGGGTTCGAATCCCGACATATCGGTAGCAAAAAGCCCGTCACCGCGGGGGTAACGGGCTTCTAGTTTCAAATGGTGCCCCCAGCGGGATGTCCGCGTGCGGCTGGCGCCGCCCGCTTCCGCTGCGTCGCTCCGCTCCTTGCGTGCTGCGCTGGAAAACGCTTGCGCGTTTCCTCAGCTTCGCACCCTGTCGGGTTCGAATCCCGGCATATCGGTAGCAAAAAGCCCGCTACCGCGAGGGTAACGGGCTCTTCAATTCAAATGGTGCACCGTTTGCGCATCTCCTCGAACCGAGGTGTGCGCAATCGGCACGATTATCTTCGTTAGGATACCACGAGCGGCCTAGGAAACAACCAGGCGCATGCCGGGATAGATCAGATTCGGGTTTGAGATGCCGTTCTTGGCGGCGAGATCCTGATAGGTCGTGCCGTACTTTGAGGCGATTCCGGAAAGGGTGTCGCCGCTTTGCACCACGTACACCTGCTCGGTTTCGGCCTGCCCGTTGATGACCGCCATAACCTCGTCGTAGCGCGGCCCCAAAACAGCCTTGCGGCGGCTGCCGTTGCCGTAATCGCCCGCCCAGGTCTCAGCGGCCAGATCCTCGGCGGATGCCGTGAGAATGTGGTTCACGAGCGACTGCACCTCCTGGTAGCGGTCGCCCAGCGCGTGCTTGCGGTCGTCGCCGTCTCCGAGCTCGCCAGTGAGCACCTTCGCCGCGAGGTCTGCTGCAGGCGTCTCGTCGATGCCGTGGATAAGCGAGTCGGGATCGCCGTTGGAGCCGCCCACCATGGCCTCCCACTCCGCGCGGGAGATATAGCACTTGTTGATGTCGAGGTTGCCCGCCCAGCCGTCCAAGCGCCCGCAAGAGGAGTACTGGCGGATGGCGCAATCGTAAGCGCCCTCGTGCCACGGCGCGTCCTGGTAGCCAGTGGGATTCATGTCGGCGTACTGCGCCACCCACGTCTTAGCATCGGTGAGGCCCCACGGGAACACGCTCTTGGATGCGTAGATACCGATGCGATCCACGCTCACGCCAAGAAGCTCGGCCAAACGCTCTGCCATGGCCTTGAGGTATGACGCGTCGCCCCACGCCTTGTTGCCCTTGTCCTCCCAGTCGATGAAGAACGCGGCCTTGCCGACGTAGCCCTTGCAGCGCTCATAGAAGTACTCGGCCTCCGCCTCGGCATCACCTCCGTTGACGTAGTGGTACACGCCGACGAGCTTGCCAAGACCGATCGCCTGCTGGATTTGGCGGTCGCAGTCGGGCGACACGTAGCGCGTGCCCTCGGTAGCCTTGCAGATAACGAAGTCGAACGGGACAGCCGCGAGGTTGATGCCGTTCTGCCAATTGCTGATGTCTATTCCGTTCATTCTATTCAGCGCTCCCTATCGCTATGAAATAAGCCCAATCAACTTGTTCGTACTGCTCGCGGCTCAGCCGCACCACGCCCTCGTAGGGGTCGTGGAAGGTCGCCGCCTCGCCGTCCCATCCGCAAAGCAGGACGATGTGCCCGCCGTAGTTCTTGCCGCCTTCGCGGAGCTGGCCAGTTAGGCTGCAAAACACCATCCAGCCGCCAGCCGCCTCGTCCAAGGCGTCATCGGCGTTGTCGTGGATAGGCGTGTAGCCCAAAGCCTGGTCGTTCGCGTTCATCCAACGGCAGAACTTTTCCATGTCGTTCACGCCGTCCGTGAGGCACGATTCGCCAACGAAGCCCAGCATCTGCGCCGGTGTGCATGCCTGTCCGTAGAGCCATTCCCACGCCATGGCCGCGCACGTGAGGCCGCAGCCGGCAGCAGCCAGGTCTTCGCCCGCATACGAAAGCCCGCCCCAGCGCTCGTCTGCTTGGAGGTAGACGGGCACCTCGGCGGGCTTGTCGAGCGGCTTGTCGTAGATGACGGGCAAAGGCTCTTCCTTCGGCACCTTCGGCACGTTAGAGGCTATAAGCGCCACGTCGGCGAAGGCGGCGAGCAAAGCAAGCAGCGAGATGGCGGCGGCGATGCGCACGAGGCGCTTGCCGCCCATTCCTAGTCGTCCTTCTTCGGAGTGCCCATGGCAAGCAGCGCGTCGAGCCACTTGTCTGTCACGCCGACCGCCTTGAAGGCTGCATATGCCACCTGCACGCCGCCTACCGCGGCGAAGATGGACGTAACCCACGCCGTGGGGTCAGTCGGCATACCCCCGGCCATGGCCGTCAATGCGCCGCACAGCGCCGATACTGCGATGGCCGTCCAGCGGGCGACATTGCCGGTCATCGCCTTCGTCTTGATAGCCTGCACGATATAGGGCACCACGAGGACGGTCAGCACCGTGAGTCCTGCCTGTATATCAGTCATCTTTATCTCCCTGTCTCCTTGTTGTACATGAGGTCGACTCGGTCGTAGATATGGTCGACCTTCTCGGCCATGCCCTGGCTACGCGCCTGGCTGTGGACCAAGTCCGCGTGGAGGACGTCATTTGACGCGACAACCGACTCCATGAGCGTTTTCATTCCTTCAATCAGGGTGTTGCTGCGCTCCATCTGGGCGGCGATGCGCCCCTCCATTTGGGACCGCTCGCGGTCGCGCTGCGCCCTCTCGTCGACTTCGGCCTGCTTGCGCTCCTCGCGCTTCAGGTCGAGCTCGCCCTTCCGCTGGTTTTGGCGTTTGTACTCCTCAAGAAATTGTCTCCCGAAGTAGAACGCAACGAGCGTCAGGAGCACGCCGCCAAGCCAAGCCGGTCCGTAAGGCGCAAAAAGCTTGAGCACTTCCATCCTGGGCGCCCTCCTTCCGCCTATTCGGCCGTGTACTCCTCGCCGGTGATTTCCTTGTACTCGTCGGCGGTGATCCATTTGCACTCGACAGCCTTGTAGACGCGCGCCTTGCTCCAAAGGTCTTTGTCGTAGTACTTCTTGACCTTCGCGAAGTGCTTGGAATGCTCAACGGTTTTCTTCGTAGCCATTACTGGTCACCTCCCACGGTCATGAGCAGGTAGTCGATGTTCGCCGTGTTGGTCTCGGTCTGCGTCGGCTGGGACGCCTGCTCGCGCATCTGTTCGAGCAGCGCCGGGAGGTCGGGCACCTCGCCGTTGGCGTAGGCGGCGAGCGCGGAGGTGTAGGCGAGCTTTCGCGCCTTCCGCTCCACGTACTCGTCATCGTCGATAACGCCCGCGTCGTGCGCCGCGTCGGGGTCGCCGATCTGCGACAGCAAGTCGCGCAGGGCGTTGACCTCGGCCAGGGTGCCGTCTCGAAGCTCGTCGGGGCGCGGCATGTCTTCCTCAGTGTCCATGCGGACTCCTTCCTTATCGGGGAATGTGCCGCCATCGTATTAGCGCCGTGAGATTGCCTGGCCGTTTGGGCGGGCGCGAAGAAAGAAGGCGCGCCGCAGCACGCCTTCGCTGTCTTGGTTATTTCGTTTTCGACCCGTCTAGGCCGCCGTTTTGAGTTGCCGCCCTTCCGCTATGGCGAGGGCGTTCCGCCCGAATCGTCTCTCGGGCTTGATTGCATTGAGCAACCCCCCCCCGCGAGATTTTCGAACAGGCTGCGGTACAGCGCGTCCATGGCCAGCACGCTGCGGTGCGCGTCCAAGTGAGCCATGCCGCCGCGCCAGCTCTGGTAGCTCTGCTGCACCTGTTCGGGCGTCATGACCCCCTCGGCCACCATGCGGGCCATCTTCTTCAGCTTGCGTCGCTCGCGCGTGATGGAGTCGCGGCACGGCTTCATGACGATGCGGCCCGTTTCGGTGTAGAAGATGCGCTTCTTCAGCCACGTGAAGCCGCGCGTCAGCTTCACCACGCGGGTCTTGCGCGGGTTCAGCGCGATGCCGAGCTTCGCGCACTCGTGCTCTATCAGCAGAAGGCACACTTGCAGGTACTCCTTGGACTCGTGGATCAGGTAGAAGTCATCCATGTAGCGCCCGTAGGCCTCGGGGCGCAGCATCTCGGCCACGTAGTGGTCGATGCGGTTGGGGTGCGCCACCGCGCATATCTGGTTTGGCTCGCTGCCCAGGCCCAGGCCGACCTCGCCCTGCGCGTCTATCAGGCGGTGCTCAAGGGCGACCACGCGCGGGTCGAGCAGCGCGTCGGCCACCTGCCGCTTGACCGGCTCGTGGGCAATGCGCGCGAAGTAGTCGGAGAAGTCGCCCAGCAGTATGTAGCCCTCGCGCCCATGCCGCCGCCAGTGGTCGGCCAGGTGGCGCTTGAGCAGCTTAAGGGCGTAGTCGGTGCCGCGCCCCTTGATGTTGGCGGAGTTCGCGGATACGAGCGTGGGGACTATCGCGGGCACGAGGGCGTTCTGGGACAGCGACTTCTGCACCACGCGCTCGGGGAAGTGCACTGCACTGATGTGGCGCAGCTTGCCGCGCTCCCACAGGTCGAAGCGGATGAAACCCCGGCATATGTCGCGGCCCTCCAAAAGGTCTTGGCGCGATTTCACGGCGTTTCGCAGGTAGTCCTTCATGTACCGCTGCGTCGAGGCCTTCCACATGACGCCACGCGCGGCCTGCTTGGAAGCCTTGCACAGGCTGTTGAGGTCGGCCACCGTCTCAAGGGTGCACGCCTTGACGCGCTCGGCCTTGGCCCTGGCGCGCTTCTCCTCGCGGCGCTTCCGGCGTGCGGCCCGCCTTTGCTCCGAGTTCATAGAAGGCACCCCGCACGGCTTGCAATGTGGCTCTGACAGCCGCTTGAGGTATGGCCATGAAACGCGGCGAAGCCACGGAGCGCCGCGCCATGCAAGCAGCGTCCGGCCACCCTCGCGGGGTGCGTATTTACGGGCTCGCGCCCGATGGTCGCGCCTTCCTTCCTCTCCGCGCTCTGCTTTCGGCCCGCTGGCCTACTCGGTCTGGCAGTAAGGGAATCCGGGGCGGGGGCGAACCCAGGTGTTCGTCGCCGAATTGTAGTTGGCATTGCCGTTGTTGTTGACGTAGCACACGTTGGACGAGGAGCCACCCATGACGGAACGCAGCCACCAATTGTACCGATATACAAGGCGGGACCGCCGCCCATTATAACGAACGCAGGCGCTCTAGCTCGGCCTCGGCCTCGGCTATGCGCTCGTCGGTCGTCTTCTTGCCGGTGACGCGTACGTTCTTGCGCGCGCCCTTGAGCAGTTTGATCTCCTCCTCGACCATGCCCGCCAGCGCCTCGAAGCGGTTGGCGTTCACGGGCAGGCCGATGTCCATGAGGCACTGCATGTCGAGCATCAGCTGCTCGCAGTCGGCTATCGCCAGCGTCAGGTAACGCTTGCGCTCAAGTGCGTTGAACGAACTGTTGGGGTAGAAGCAGTCGGCGCGGTTGACGTTGTATACGATGCTGCGCGCGGTCTCCACCGTGGGGACTGCGTTCAGCAGCCTGTAGGCTTTCGGCACGACCGACGAGGAGGCCATGAGCTTGTTGACCTCCACGCGGATGGCGATGGCCTGCGTGAAGAACTTGTACTCGGACACCTCGCGGTTTCGCTGGTAGACGCCGCTCATGGCACCTCCCGGAAATAGTGGCAAAAAAAACGGCCCGCTGCGCGGGCAGGGATGCGACCGCGCAAGGCGGTCGCATCGAAAGAGAAGTATAGAGCACTCGGCTGGCTAGCCGACGAGGAAGCCGGGGCGGGGGCGAACCCAGACGCTCGTCGCCGAGTTGTAGTAGGCATAGCCGCCGTGGTTGACGTAGCACACGTGGGACGCGGAGCCACCCATGACGGAACGCAACCACCAAGCGTACCGAGTTCCGTTCAAGCGGTGCGCGGTATCGCGGAACAGGTCGAACTGGCAGTCGAAGCCCACGCTGTAGCCC
>JAXKHW010000079.1:0-18042 GCA_036549635.1 Collinsella sp.
GAACCCACCGGCAGACCGCCCACGCCACGCTCGGAGCGCGCATACACGTAGACGCTACCCTGGACCACCAGTACGTGTACCATCGCATCGGGGTCGTGCATTTGAACCTTTTTATCGGGGAAGGCCTCGCACAGTACCTCGCCCACCTGACGATTGATATCAATCGAGGTGAGCTCATAGTCGGTATTGGAGCGCTTGGCGTGCACCTTAAACGAATCGAAAGGACCAAACTCGCGCAGCGCCTTGACGGCGGCGGCACAGTACACCTGCGGGTCGCGGTTAGTGTGATACGCCAAAGATACACGGGCAACGCCGGGAACGGTGCGAATGACACGCGCCGCCTCATCGGCCTGATGCTCGTTAAAGGTCACGAGGATATAACCGGAAATTCGAGACACGGCGTTCACGGAAAAGGCGGCCAAAGCCGCCTTAATGTTATCCATGAGGATATGCTCAAAATGTGCGCGGTTCTTACCCTTCAGTCCAACCTCGTGATAGTGGACCAGGCAGACGCGAGCCGCCATTTAGGCTTCAGCAACCTTGTGGCCGAGCGCCTTCTCGTAACGGGCCTCGTCGTAAGAGATGTCGCCGTCGACAATCTCGTCCATAGCCATCGAGATGGTATCGGCACCGGAAAGCCCGATGGTGATGTCATCGACATCCTGGACGGCAAGCACGCGGTTGTGCTGGCCACGCAGCATGCTATTGATGTCGCAGGCGCGCTTGGAGGCAAGCGAAGCGAGCAGGAAGCGGTTGTGATCGGTCTTCTCCAGAAGATCGTCAATGCAAGGCTTTACAACGGACACGGACCTCAGTTCCTTTCATGCATATCGAGAACGCGAACGAGTTCATCGGTCGCGCGGTCGAGATCGTCATTCACCACGACGTCGTCGTAGCGGTCGGCAAGGGCAAGCTCATCGGCGGCGTTTGCCATACGCAGCTCGATCGTCTCGGGCGTCTCGGTACCGCGACCGACCAGACGCTCGCGGAGTACCTCAAGCGAAGGCGGCTTGATAAAGATCAGCACGGCCTCGGGGAAACGCTCCTTCACCTGCAGGGCACCCTGGACATCGATCTCCAAAATCAGAGATGCGCCAGAGGCGAGCTTGGATGTGACCTCGCTCACCAACGTGCCGTAGCAGTTACCGTGGACCTCGGCCCACTCAACAAACTCGCCGTTTGCCACGCGGCGGTCGAACTCCTCGCGCGTCAGAAAAAAGTAGTTGACGCCGTCGACCTCACCTTTGCGTGGTGCTCGCGTGGTAGCCGAAACCGTCAGGCCCAGGTTCGAGCGGCGCTCGCGCACACGAGTGACGAGCGTACCCTTGCCTGCGCCTGACGGTCCAGAAATCACAAAGAGCTTGGAATCCTGAGCGCTCACTTATTTGGTCAGCTGCTCGAGGAGCTGCTCGCGCTGACGGACGCCGAGGCCCTGGACGCGACGGGTAGCGGAGATACCGAGCTCCTCCATGATCTTGGCGGCCTTGGCCTTGCCATAACCAGGGAGAGACTCGATGAGGGTGGAAACCTTCATGCGGGAAGCGATGGGGTCATCGGAGTTGAGCACGGACTCAAGGGACTTCTCGCCCTTCTTGATCTGCTCGCGAAGCTCAGCGCGGGCGTGACGTGCGGCAGCAGCCTTCTCAAGAGCCTGCTTGCGCTGCTCATCGGTAAGCTGAGGGAGTGCCATTCGTACCTCCAAGTAGTTGGGTTATATCTGATTCAATAATTGGCATTTTAGCACGTAGAACGTACAAAATGCCCAATCGCGGCTCCATAGGTTAGACGATACCCGCAAAAAGTGCAATATACTGCGCCCAAAGTTAAGCCCCTGACCTGCGATTCCACACAAAGGATGGGAAAGTTTACGCAGGCACAGGGGCTATTTTGTGCTAATGAAACCCAAAAGTGGTGACTTAGGGGAATCTTTTACGCGACGTTTTCGACCAGCTCAGCGACGATGGCGTCAAAGGCGGCAACCGGATCGTCGGCACCGGTGATGGGACGGCCCACCACAATGTGGCTTGCGCCACGCTCGATAGCCTGGGAAGGCGTCGCCACGCGGGACTGGTCACCTAAGGCGGCACCCACCGGACGCACACCCGGAGTCACGATCAGGGCATCAGGGCCCAGCAGCTCACGCATGTCGTGAGCCTCCATCGGCGAGCACACGATACCGTCGATGCCGTTGGCCTGAGCGAGCTTTGCCAGGCGGGCGGCCTCCTCGGCCACGGGCGACTCGACGCCGATCTCGCTCAAGGCATCCTGATTCATGCTCGTGAGCACGGTGATGGCGACGAGCTTGGCGCGGTCCTCGCGCGCCTCCTCGGCACCCTCGCGGCAGGCAGCGAGCATGGCGCCCGAACCCAAGCCGTGAACCGAGAGCAGGTCGGCACCGGCAAGCGAGGCCGAACGGGCGGCACCGCGAACCTGATGCGGAATATCATGGAACTTAAGGTCAAGGAAGACCTTAAAGCCCAGGTCCTTAAAGGTCTTGACGATCTCGGGGCCCTCAGCGTAATAGAGCGTCATGCCAACCTTGAGCCAGGCGGCATGGCCCGAAAGCTCGTGGGCGAGCTCGAGCGAACGTTCACGATCGCAGTCGAGGGCGACGATTACGCGGTCGCGGGCATCGGTCTCTAGCATTCGAAAGCACCTACCAGCTCGTTGATGTCCTTTACGCCCTGGGACTCGGCCCAGGCCTCGAGCTCATGCGCGATCTTGAGCGAAGCGCACGGATCGACGAAGTTGGCCATGCCGACCGACACGCAGGTGGCACCGGCCAGGATAAACTCAGCCGCATCCTCACCGGTCATGACACCGCCGACACCGTTGATGGGGATATCGACGGCCTGGGCAACCTCCCAGACCATGCGCACGGCGATGTGGTGGCACAGCGGGCCCGAAAGGCCGCCCTTGGGCTTGGCCACGCGGGACTTGCGGGTATGGACGTCGATGGCCATGCCCTGAATGGAGTTGATGACCGAAAGGCCGTCGGCGCCGGCAGCCTCGAGGGCCTTGGCGATCTCGGCGACGTTGACCGGCGCCATCTTCACGAACAGCGGCTTATCGGTCACCTTGCGGCAGGCAGCCATAACGGAAGAGGCGCCCTCGGGCGTGGAGCCCATGGCGGCACCGCCGGCAGCAATATTGGGGCAGCTCACGTTGATCTCGTAGCCGGCAGCCCAGGGGCACAGCTCGACATACATCTCGAGTGCGCGGACAAACTCGTCAACGGAGTGGCCGGCAACCTGACAGATGACCTGGCAGCCGTCCTTGGAGAGCTGCTCGAGCCACGGACCGGACTCGCGAGCAAAGGCGGCCACGCCGGGGTTCTGAAGGCCCACGGAGTTGATCATACCGCCGGGGATCTCGGCCATGCGGGGCGCGGGATTGCCGGGCCAGGGCTCAGCTGCGCAACCCTTGGTGGTGATGGCGCCCAGCTGGGAAACATCAAAGAAGTTCTGGAACTGCCAGCCGTAGCCAAAGGTACCGGCTGCGGTGTTGATGGGGTTTTGCATCTTGACGCCGCCGAAATCGACGGCCATGTTCACGGTACCCACTAGAAGACCACCACCTTGGAAGCATCGAACACGGGGCCGCACATGCAAGCGCCCTTCATACCGTCGACCGTCTCGACATTGCAGGTGTTGCAGGCGCCAAAGCCACAGCTCATCATGCGCTCAAGCGACACCTCGCAGTACGCACCGGCCTCGGCGGCAGCGGCGGCGACTTTCTTCATCATGACAGCGGGGCCGCAGCTGGCGACGTAGTCGTAGCCGCCCTCGCCGAGCAGCTCGGCGGCAGGATCGGTGCAAAAACCGTGCGTGCCGAGCGAGCCGTCGTCGGTGCAAACGTTGACCGTGGCGCCCAGCGCGCGGAACTCATCGACACCCACGGCCTTGGAAGCGGTGCCAAAGCCCAGGCACACGTCAACATCCACGCCCTGCTCGGCAAGCATACCGGCAAGACACAGCACAGGCGGAACGCCGATGCCACCGGCGACGAGCAGGGCCTTCCTGGTGCCCTCGGGTACCATCCAGCCACGGCCACCGGGGCCCAGCAGGTTAGAGGTGGAGCCAGGGCCCATCTGGGACAAACGACGGGTATCGTCGCCCACGACGGCGTACCACAGCTCGACGGTGCCGGCCTCGGCGTCGGCGCGGTAGTAGCTCAGGGGCACGCGAAGCAGCGAGGACGCATCGCCGGGTACGGCGATGTTCACAAACTGACCGGGCTTGAGCGCACTTGCAAGCTTGGGGGCCGAGATGACGAGCGAGAAGATGCCGTCGGCGATCTTCTGGTTCGAGACGACCTCGAAGTCGTGCATGCGTGCAGTGGAAGGTGTGGGCATAGACGCTCCAATCCCCCATGCGGTTGCATGGTCAAAACGAACAGAAAGCGCGGCACCGCAAGGGCGCCGCGCACAAAAGCGATAAGGCTATGCTAGCAGATGCAGCCGTCGGCAAGCGTCTGCTTACCGCCGACAAACACATCGGTGGCACGACCGGTGAGCGTGCGGCCGGCAAAACCGGAGTTCTCGGCGCGCGACTCGTAACCGTCCTCGCCAACCGTCCAGGTGGCGGACGCGTCGAACACGGTCAGGTCGGCAACGGAGCCCGCCTTGACCTGAACCTGGTCGAGGCCCAGGATCTCACGCGGCTTGATGGCCATGAGCTCGACCATACGGCCCATGCTCATCTTGCCCGTGTTGACCAGCTCGGTGAGTACGAGCGACAGCGAGGTCTCGAGGCCGATCATGCCAAAGGGCGCAAGCTCGAACTCGCGGGCCTTCTCCCACGGGGTGTGGGGAGCGTGATCGGTGACGATAGCGTCGACGGTACCGTCGATGACGCCCTGACGGATGGCCTCGGCGTCCTCCTCGGTACGCAGCGGCGGATTGACCTTGAGCGAGGTGTTGTAGGTCTCGTCCAGGTCGTTCTCGGTCAGGAACATGTGGTGCGGGGTGGCCTCGCAGGTAACCTGAACGCCAGCGGCCTTACCGGCACGCACGATCTCCAGACCATGGGCGGTGGAGATGTGCTGGATGTGCAGCTTGGCACCAGTCAGCTTGGCGATCTCGATGTCGCGGGCGATCTGGAGCTCCTCGCCGGCAGCCGGCCAACCCTCGAGGGCCAGACGGGTCGAGACCTTGCCCTCGTTGATCTGGCCGTGGCCGACCAGATCCTCGTCCTGGCAGTGGCTCATAAAGACCTTGCCGAACATCTTGCCGTAGTCCATGCAACGACGGAGCATGCCCGCGCCCTGCACGCCGCGACCGTCGTCGGTGAAGGCGACGGCGCCGTGGGCGACCATATCGCCCATCTCGGACATGGCCTCGCCCTTAAGACCGCGGGTCATGGCGCCCGACGGATAGACGCGGCAGTGACCGACCTCGGCAGCACGGGACTTGACGAACTCCACGACGGTGCCGTTATCGGTGACGGGATCGGTGTTGGGCATGGCGCACACGCCGGTAAAGCCGCCCTTGGCAGCTGCGCGGGTGCCGCTCTCGATGTCCTCTTTGACCTCGTAGCCGGGCTCGCGAAGGTGAACGTGCATATCCACCAGGCCAGGGACGAGGTACTTGCCGGAAAGATCGCGGACCTCGGCTCCCTCGACGGCGAGATTCTCGCCGACCTCGGCGATCTTGTCGCCGTCAATCAGGACGTCAACGACACCGTCAAGCTCGACGGACGGGTCGACGACGTGGGCATTCTTAAGAAGCAAGGCCATTATCGGCACCTCCAAGCAGCAGATACAGGATAGCCATACGCACGCAGATACCGGCGTAGACCTGCTCCAGGATGACGGAGCGTTGCGGGTGGTCGGCCATATAGGAGTCGAACTCGACACCGCGGTTGATGGGGCCCGGGTGGCAGATGATCGCGTCGGGCTTCATGAGCTTCTCGCGGTCCTTGGTCAGGCCGAAGAGCTTGTGGTACTCGCGAATCGTGGGGAACGGGGCACCCTCGAGGCGCTCCTGCTGCACGCGCAGCATGTAGACGACGTCCAGCTCGGGCAGGACGGAATCGAGGTCGCTCGTCACGTGGTCGCAGCCCAGGACCTCGGGCGCCGGCGGCAGCAGCGTGCCGGGGGCGACGGCGTAGGTCTCGCAGCCCATGATCTTAAGGGCGGGGATCAGCGAGCCGCAGACGCGGGAGTGCGCGATATCGCCGACGACGGCGACCTTCAGACCGTGGAAGTCACCCTTGTGCTCCCAGATGGTGTACAGGTCGAGCAGGGCCTGCGTGGGGTGGTTGTGCTTGCCGTCACCGGCGCAGATGACGCTCGCGGGCGAGTTCTGCGTGACGATGTAGGGAGCGCCGGCGTGCTTGTCGCGCACAACGATGCAGTCGATCTTATAGGCGTTGAGGGTCTCGACGGTGTCGACGAGGCTCTCACCCTTGACCGTAGAGGTCGAGGAGCCGCCAAAGTTGAGGCTGTCGGCCGAAAGACGCTTCTCGGCGAGCTCGAAGGAGCTACGGGTGCGCGTCGAGGGCTCGTTGAACATGTTGACGATGGTCTTGCCCTTGAGCGTGGGGACCTTCTTGATGGCACGCTCGTTGACCTCGGAGAACGCCTTGGCGGTCTCGAGGATGAGCTTGATGTCCTCTTCGGAGTACTCGGTAATGTCGATCAGGTGCTTATGGTTGAACGCCACGGTACTACTCACCTCCCAGCGGCGCGGAGCCCACGTGGGAACCCGGCGCGACGTCGTTAATCTCGACGGCGGTGTGGCCGTCGACTTCCTTCATATATAGGTGCACGTTCTCCTCATGCGACGAGGGAACGTTCTTGCCGACAAAGTCCGGCGAGATGGGGAGCTCGCGGTGGCCGCGGTCAACGAGGACAGCCAGCTCAATGCGGTTCGGACGGCCCAGGTCCATGACGGCGTCGAGAGCGGCGCGAATGGTACGGCCCGTATACAGGATGTCGTCCACCAGCACGACGCGCTTGCCGTCGACGCTAAAGGGAATGTTGGTGGCGTGGATCGCGGGAGCGAAATTGGTCGCATAGTCATCGCGGTAGAAGCTGATGTCGAGGCTGCCGAGCGGAACGTCGACGCCCTCGATCTCCTTGATCTCCTCGGCGAGCTTCTTTGCCAGAAGGTCGCCGCGCGTGACGATGCCGACCAGAGCGAGGTCTTCACAGCCCTCGTTGCGCTCGAGAATCTCGTGCGCGATGCGGGTCATCGCTCGATTGACGGCGGTCTCGTCCATGATGACCGCCTTGGGGGAAGTCGTGCCCATCGATCTCCTTCCTCACATGTCTTGACTGCTGACACAGTCAAAAAAATAGATGCCCGACCGCTTAAAGCGGACCAGACACCCACAGGAAGGGCTGCTCTTTGGGCAGCTATGTAATTCCATGTGGGCATCTCGTACCCCTTTAATGGTCATGGGATAGTGTAGCCAACCTCGAGCTTAATTGCGAGCATAAATACAGAGCAATCCGTAAACGGAGCCCAAAGCTCAATAAACCTATATATTTGTGGGACGAGCTTGAAAACGCACGCACGAGCTGGCATAATCCCCTCTGCTGCACGCAAATCGGATCTACGTCCAGGGCCGTGGCGTGAGCACTATCGCCAAAAGAGAAATATCTCTGTGTAGATTACGCACAGGGAACTGCTTCTGTGCTATAGTTCAGGCTTGTTTGTTAACGCGACATGTTCGTTTGTCGCCCAAGGAGGGTCAGTTATGTCCAAAGTTTGCGAAGTTTGCGGTAAGCACCCCGTTGCCGGTCGCTCCATCAGCCACTCTCACCGCGTCACCAACCGTAAGTTCCGCCCCAACATCCAGCGCGTTTACGTCGTCGTCGATGGTCACCGTCGCAAGATGAACGTTTGCTCCACCTGCCTCAAGTCCGGCAAGGTTGCGCGCTCGTAAATAAGGTCTTACCAACAAGTACCTCGGACTCTCCGGGTCAAAGACCTCGCGTTCATATAGAACTTACCAAAGGCGCCCTCCCCTACGGAGGGCGCCTTTTTGCACTCATTGGGGACAGACTTATATGAGGGTTTGCAGATGTCAAAGGGATCATAGCCCAGCTGGTATGCCTTGTAACTAACGGTACGCCTCGAGCGAGTCGGACGCACCTTACACGGGATTGAAATGGATGTAATCGAGTAGCTGCACCGCCTGTGTGTCCGACTCAACCGCGACCCGCGAATAGCGATCATCAAACAGATGTCCCGTTTTCCCATTGAAATACTCATGAGAGTCTGTACCCAATGAGCGGGGCGATGCAGCAGGCAGATAGTTTTAGTTAAAACGCTTCAGTTTATTGAAGCGTTTTAGTGTGCCTTTTACAGGAATCTTACCGTTCGCCGAATAATTTCTTGCTATCATGCAAGGCGTAGGGTAAATCTCCGATCGCAAGGAGACACAAATGGTGAAAAAGTCACCGGAAAACACTACTCCCGCAATTGTGGACAACGTAGAGGCGCTTGAGGCCAAGCTCGCTCAGATGCGAGAGGCCCAGGCGCTTTTTGCTACGTACACGCAGGAGCAGGTCGACAAGATCTTCTATGAGGCCGCCATGGCCGCCAACAAGGCTCGTATCCCGTTGGCGAAGATGGCCATCGAGGAGACCGGCCGCGGCGTTCTTGAGGACAAGGTCATCAAGAACCACTACGCCGCAGAGTACATCTACAACGCTTACAAGAACACCAAGACCTGTGGTGTCCTGGAGCGCGACGAGGCTTACGGCATCACCAAGATCGCCGAGCCCATCGGCATCGTGGGCGCCGTCATCCCGACGACCAACCCCACCTCCACCGCGATCTTCAAGACGCTGATCTGCCTGAAGACCCGCAACGCCATCATCATCTCCCCGCACCCGGCTGCCGCCAAGTGCACCATCGCCGCCGCCAAGCTCGTGCTTGACGCCGCCGTCAAGGCCGGCGCCCCCGAGGGCATCATCGGCTGGGTCGATGTCCCCTCCATCGAGCTGACTAACATGGTCATGCGCGACGTCGACATCATCCTCGCCACCGGTGGCCCGGGCATGGTCAAGGCCGCTTACTCCTCGGGCAAGCCCGCCCTGGGCGTTGGCGCCGGTAACACCCCGGTCGTCATCGACGACACCGCCGACGTGCTGCTCGCCGTCAACTCCATCATCCACTCCAAGACCTTCGACAACGGCATGATCTGCGCTTCCGAGCAGTCCGTGACCGTAATCGACAGCATCTATGACCAGGTTAAGGCCGAGTTCCAGAAGCGCGGCTGCTACTTCGTCAAGCAGGGTGCCGAGATGGAGGCCCTGCGTGCCGCCATGTTCAAGAACGGCGCTCTCGATCACCGCATCCCCGGCATGGCCGCTGCCAAGATCGCCGAGCTCGCCGGCATCGAGGTTCCCGCCAAGACCAAGATCCTGATCGCCGAGGTCACCTCCACCGACCCCGCCAAGGAGGAGTTCTCCCACGAGAAGCTCTCCCCGGTCCTGGCCATGTATCACGCCAAGGACTTCCAGGAGGCCGTCGACAAGGCCGAGCACCTGGTGCTCGCCGGTGGCCCGGGCCACACCGCCTCTCTGTACGTGCACCCCGCCCAGGCCGAGAAGATCAGCCTGTTCGAGCACGTCATGAAGGCCTGCCGTATCGTCATCAACACCCCGTCCTCGCACGGCGGCATCGGTGACCTGTACAACTTTGGCATGAAGCCGTCTCTGACCCTGGGCTGCGGCTCCTGGGGCGGCAACTCCGTCTCCGAGAACGTTGGGGTGAAGCACTTGATCAACGTTAAGACTGTGGCCGAGCGCCGTGAGAACATGCTGTGGTTCCGCGCTCCCGAGAAGGTCTACTTCAAGAAGGGTTCCACGCCCGTCGCCCTCGACGAGCTGGGCAACGTCATGGGCAAGAAGCGCGCCTTCATCGTTACCGACCAGTTCCTCTTCAAGAATGGCAACACCCGCGCCATCGAGGCCAAGCTCGACGAGATGGGCATCGCCCACGACTGCTTCTACGACGTCGAGCCCGATCCGTCGCTGCAGTGCGCACGTCGCGGCGCCAAGCAGATGGCCCTCTTTGAGCCGGACGTCATCATCGCCGTCGGCGGTGGCTCCGCTATGGACGCTGGCAAGATCATGTGGATGATGTACGAGCACCCCGAGTGCAAGTTTGAGGACATGGCCATGGACTTCATGGACATCCGCAAGCGTATCTTCACCTTCCCCGAGATGGGCAAGAAGGCCTACTTCGTCGCCGTCCCGACCTCCTCGGGTACCGGCTCCGAGTGCACGCCGTTCGCCATCATCACCGACAAGGAGACCGGCATCAAGTGGCCGCTCGCCGACTACGCGCTGCTCCCCAACATGGCTATCGTCGACGCCGACAACTGCATGACCGCCCCGCGCGGCCTGACCGCTGCCTCCGGCATCGACGTCATGACCCACGCCATCGAGTCCTACGTCTCCATCATGGCTTCCGACTACACCAAGGGCCTCTCCGAGCGCGCTGCCAAGCTCGTCTTTGAGAACCTGCCCTCCAGCTTCACGAACGGCGCCAAGGACCCACACGCCCGCGAGGAGATGCACAACGCCTCCTGCATGGCCGGTATGGCCTTCGCCAACGCCTTCCTGGGCCTCAACCACTCCATGGCTCACAAGCTCGGCGCTTTCCATCACCTGCCCCACGGCATCGCTAACGCCGTCATCCTGACCCGCGTCATGCGCTACAACGCCGCCGAGGCTCCCGTCAAGATGGGTACCTTCTCCCAGTATCCTTACCCCAACGCGCTGCACAACTACGCCGAGATTGCCAAGTACTGCGGCATCGAGGGCAAGGACGACAAGGAGGTCTTCGAGAACTTCATCACGAAGCTCGAGGAGCTCAAGGACTTCATCGGTGTCAAGAAGACCATCGCCGACTACGGTGTTGACGAGCAGTACTTCCTCGACACCCTCGACGAGATGACCGAGCAGGCATTCAACGACCAGTGCACCGGCGCTAACCCGCGCTACCCGCTCATGAGCGAGATCAAGGAGCTCTACCTGGACGCCTACTACGGCCGCGAGCCCCAGGACTACGCCGTCTGCTAGTTTTTAGCACGGTTTTTTGCGGCGGGGGTGCACGGGTGTTTCACACACCCCCGCCGTCGCTTCTATCGCATCGTTGAAAGGATGCAACCATGCTGCTACCCGATTCCAAGACCGAGCTCGTCCGCCGTGGCAACAAGGTCGTTTACGACCTGGGCGACAAGATCGTCAAGGTCTTTAACGAGACCAAGCCTGTCTCCGACGTGTTCAACGAGGCTTTGAATCTTGCCCGCATCAATGAGTGCGGCATCCGCAGCCCCAAGGCTCTCGAGGTTTCCCAGCTCGAGAACGCCAACGGCTGGGCGCTCGTGACCGAGAAGGTTCCGGGCACCACCCTTGCCGAGAAGATGACTGCCGAGCCCCAGCGCTTTGGTGAGTACCTCGAGATGTTCGTCGACCTCCAGATCGAGATCCACGGCTACACCTCCCCGCTGCTCAACCGTCAGCGCGACAAGTTCGCCCGCATGATCGACAGCCTTGATCAGCTCAATGCCACCACGCGCTACAACCTTCAGGAGCGTCTGGACGGCATGACCAAGGAGTTCAAGGTCTGCCACGGCGACTTCAACCCCTCCAACGTCATCGTCGGCGACGACGGCCAGCTCTATGTGTGCGACTGGGCACACGCCACCCAGGGCTCCCCTGCTGCCGACGTTGCCACCACCTACCTGCTCTTTGCCCTCAACAGCAAGGACCAGGCCGAGGCCTACCTGGAGCTCTACTGCGACCGTGCCGACATGCCCATGCAGGTCGTGCGTCAGTGGACGAGCATCGTCGCCGCTTCCGAGCTCGCTCGTAAGCGCAACGTGAACGATGAGTTCCTGAAGAACTGGATCGACGTCGTCGATTATCAGTAATATCTGAGCGATTTATTTCGCATCGGAGGCACAATGGAAAACCCCGCAGCTCGCATGGGCTGTGGGGTTTTCCTTTTAGATATCGAGGATGCTACAAGATAATAGGACGGCCCCGCATCTCCCGGATCTGGAGAAATGCGGGGCCGTCCCACATATCGAACTACAAGCGAAATCTTCGATTAACGGCGGGCTGCCTTAACAAGCTCGGCAACCTTGGCGACGACCTCGTCGATCGCCACATCCTCGCGCTCGCCCGTAGCACGGTCCTTGAGCTCAACGGTGCCATTCTTAAGGCCACGCTTACCCAGAACGACCTGATACGGGAAGCCCATAAGGTCGTTATCGGCAAACTTAAAGCCGGGACGCTCGTCGCGGTCGTCGACGACGACCTCGATGCCCTCGGCACACAGGCCATCAACGATCTGTTCGCAGACGGTAGCGCACTCCTCCTTCTTGGGATCGAGCGGAATCACCGCGACCTCGTACGGGGCAACGGACACCGGCCAGACAATGCCATGCTCGTCGTTGTGCTGCTCCACGACGGCAGCGAGCGAGCGGGACACACCAACGCCGTAGCAGCCCATAATGAGCGGCTTCTCCTTGCCGTCCTCGTCCATAAAGGTGGCACCCATGGCCTCGGAATACTTGGTGCCCAGCTGGAAGACCTGAGAGACCTCGATGCCGCGGGCAGCGGAGAGCGGCTTGCCGCAGTGCGGGCAGGGGTCGCCGGCGACAACGGTGACCAGATCGGCCCACTCATCGACGGTAAAGTCGCGCTCGGGGCAGGCACCGGTAAAGTGATAATCGACCTCGTTGGCACCGCAGGCCCACTGCTTGGAATCGCGCAGGCTCTCGTCGCACACCAGACGAATGCCATCGGGCAGGTTAACCGGACCGATAAAGCCCTTGTGCAGACCGTAGGTCTGGAGCTCCTCGTCGGTCATCATGCGATAACCCTTGCCAAAGACATGCTCGGCCTTACAGTCGTTGAGCTCGTGGTCGCCCGGAACAATGGCCACGACAGGCTTGCCCTCTGCGTCGATGAGTGCCAGCGACTTGCGCGTGCCGTTCTCGGGGAAGCCAAAGAACTTAGCAACAGCTTCGATGGTGCCCATGCCCGGAGTCTCGACCTTGGTGAGCGTACCGTCGCCGGGGCCCTCAGTCACAACGACCTTGGTGCTTGCGGCCTCATCGTCGGCAGCGAAGCCACAATCGTCGCAGTAGACGAGCGAAGCCTCGCCGGCGTCGGCCAGAGCCATGTACTCGACGGAAGTGTCGCCGCCGATCTCGCCGGAGTCGGCGACAACGGGCAGAGCCTTGATGTAGCAGCGCTCGCAGATGTTGGCGTAGGCCTGCTTCATCTTGTCGTACTCCTCCTGCAGACTCTCCTGCGTGGCAGAGAAGCTGTAGGCGTCCTTCATGATGAACTCGCGACCGCGCATCAGGCCAAAGCGGGGACGGAACTCGTCGCGGAACTTATCCTGGATGTGATAGAGGTTCACCGGCAGCTGCTTGTAGGAACGCAGCTCATTGCGCACCAGGGCAGTCACGGTCTCCTCGTGCGTGGGTCCGAGAACAAACTCGCGGCCGTGGCGGTCATCAAAGCGCACAAGCTCCTTGCCATAGGCGTCAATGCGGCCGGACTCACGCCACAACTCGGCGTCGACCATGATAGGCATCATAAGCTCCTGGGCACCGGCGGCATCCATCTCGTCGCGCACGATGTTCTCGATCTTGCGAATCGAGCGCCATGCGAGCGGCAGGTAGGAATACAGACCGGCGGCCTCCTTGCGGATCATGCCGGCACGGAGCAGCAGGCGGTGGCTGGCGAGCTCAGCGTCCGCCGGATCCTCTTTAAGCGTCGGCGCATAGAGCTTAGACATATACATTGCTCGGGTCATTTATTTCTCCTCAATAAGCTTGTCGACCTCTGCCATAAGCGCGTCGACAATTTGGTCCTCAGCTACTTTACCAATGATCTGGCCATGCGAAAAGAGCAAGGCCTGACCACGTCCGCAAGCAACGCCCAGATCGGCGTCAGAGGCCTCGCCGGGGCCATTGACCGCGCATCCCATAACGGCGATCGAAAGCGGCGCGGAGTAGTTCTTAAGCCGCTCGGTGACCTCCTCGGCGATGGGAATGAGGTTAACCTGGCAGCGGGCGCACGTGGGGCACGAGACAATCTCGGGACCACGGCGACGCAGGCCCAGCGACTGCAAAATTCCCCAGGCGACCGGCGGCTCCTCAACCGGATCGGCCGTGAGAGAGACGCGCATGGTGTCACCGATACCCTCAGACAGCAGAATACCAAGGCCCACCGAGCTCTTAATGGTGCCCTGAAGCTTGGTACCCGCCTCGGTTACGCCCAGGTGAAGCGGAACGTGGGGAATCTCACGCGACAGGGCTCGATAGGTATCGAGCGTCGTTTGCACGCTATGGGCCTTGGCCGAAAGCACAATGTTCGTAAAGCCGCGGTCCTCAAAGTGCTTGACGAAGCGCTCGCTCGACATCACGAGCTTTTCGGGCTGCGTAAGGTCGTCGCGCTCGGCGATATCCTGCTCAAGCGAACCGGCATTGACGCCGATACGAATCGCGCACCCAGCGGCGCCCGCGGCATCGATCACGGCATCGACCTTGGCCCAATCGCCAATGTTGCCGGGATTGATGCGGAGCTTGGCAGCACCGGCCTCCACAGCGCCAATGGCCAGCTTGTGGTTAAAGTGAATATCGGCGACGATCGGCACCGGAGACTCAGCACAGATGGTGCGGAAACCCTCAAGCGCGGCCTCGGTGGGCACGCTCACGCGCACGATATCGCAGCCAGCCTGCACCAACGCGCACACTTGCGCAAGCGTTGCCTGGGCATCAGCGGTATCGGTGCAGGTCATGGACTGAACCACGACCGGAGCGCCACCACCGATCTGCACGCCGCCCACATGCACGGGGCGCGTCAACTCGCGAGGCAAAGGATGGGATAAAGACAATCCAAACACTCCCCTACAGAATAAATCGAAGGATGTCGGAACGAAGCATATAGACAAACAGCAGCACAAAGAGCGCGATGCCCACATAGCTCACAATCGTCTGGACCTTGAGCGGAAGCTCGCGGCCAGCAATCTTTTGAATGATCTCGATGACCAGCTTGCCGCCATCGAGTGGTGGGATGGGCAGCAGGTTCATAAAGCCAAGCGAGAACGAAATGAGGGCGGCAAACGAAAGGAACGTGGCAGGGCCGGCAGCAGCAGCCTGTGAGGACATAACGCTAATGCCCACGATCGAAGAAGACTGATCGAGAATCTCCATCGTATGCTGCGGCTGGAGCAGGCGCATCACGCCCTCCGCTGTCTGCACGACATAGGAGAACGAAAGTCGAGCCGACGTGATGGGGTCTAAACGGACCACCTGCGTAGAGGCATACACACCTAGGCGCTCGTCCTCTTTGAGCGCAACCGAGGTCGAATGCTGCTTGCCGTCGCGCTCATACTCAATGGCGATATCGTCCTTACCGGCGGCCTTGCCGATGGCATCGTAAACGTCCATCCAGGTAGAGCACGATACTCCGTCAACCGAAAGGATCGCGTCGCCGCCCTCGATACCCGCCTTGGCGGCAATAGACCCCTCGTCAACCTGACCGATCACGTTGGTATCCATCGGCACGGTGACACCCGCAATAGAGTAGATGCTCATAAGCAGCAAAAAGCCCGTCAGGATATTGACGAGAATGCCCGCGAGCAGCATAAAGGCGCGCTTGAGAAAACCCTGGCCCAGATAGGTATGCGAACGCTCTTGCGCAAGGAACTCGGCTTCGCCGCACGGCAGCTCCCACACATCGCCCTCGGTAGTCGCATGCTCTCGATCGAAACGGCGGCCGTCAAAGGTGGTGTAACCCGCCGCGTCTCGCGGCAGCGTCTGATACTTGGAGGGATAGTAGCTCGGCGAGGGCTTCTCCCCTTCCTCATACCAAGGCGCGATAGAGCCCCAACCCAAGAGCAAGGCGCATGCCTCGAGCACAACCTCCTCGGATAGCTCGAGCTCGGCGGCAAGGTCGGCCACGGTCACGCGACCATGACGATAGATAGCCGCGAGCACGCGATCGGCACACGAGACGTCGGTCGGATCCATACCGCAGATGGCAGCGTAGCCACCCAGCAGCAGCGGGGTCACGCCAAACTTGGTTCCAATGCGACGCGACGTGTAATGGATGTCAAAGCGGCAAGGCAGGCCCAAAAAGAACTCGGTCACACGGACGCCGCAGGCACGCGCCGCCAAAAAGTGGCCGCCCTCGTGCAAAAACACGAGGACGGAAAGCATCAGCAGGCCCCAAAAGACCGATGAGAGAACGCTCAGAACAGTATCCATAAAACGAAAAAGCAATCCTTATGGGTTAGGAACGGGTTGCGGCGAGCACCTGCGCAGCCTTTTCACGCGCCCATGCATCGATGTCGTGAAGCTGCTCAAACGAATCGACCGCCTGCATATCGTGGGAATCCATGCAGGATTCCACAATGCGATCGATATCGGTAAAGCTGCAGCCATCGTGCAGGAAGGCATCGACGGCGACCTCGCTGGCGGCATTGAGCACGCACGGCATGGTGCCACCCGTCTTGCCGGCACGTTCGGCCAGTGCCAGACAGCGGAAGGTATCCATGTCGGCAGCATCAAACGTGAGCTGCCCCAGCTCGCGGAAATCGATACGAGGCGCCGGGGTATCCCAACGCTCGGGATACGAGAACGCGAACTGGATGGGAATACGCATGTCGGAAGCACCGAGATGCGCCATCACGGAGCCGTCGGCGAACTCGACCATAGAGTGAATCTTGGACTGACGCTGCACGACCACGTTAATGAAATCGAGGTCGCAGTTAAACAGATGCATGGCCTCAATGCGCTCCAGGCCCTTGTTCATGAGGGTGGCGGAGTCGATGGTGATCTTGGCACCCATGGCCCACGTGGGATGTGCGAGGGCATCGGCACGCGTCACGCGGTCGAGCTCGTCGCGGGTGCGGCCAAAGAACGGACCGCCCGAGCAGGTGAGCCAAATACAATGAGCCTCGCGTGGGTTCTCCCCCAGATAGCACTGGTAGATGGCGGAGTGCTCAGAGTCGACTGGAATAAGCTGGCCCGGTTGCGCCAACGGCATAAGCAAGTCGCCGCCGACGACGAGGGACTCCTTGTTGGCAAGGGCAAGACGCTTATTCGAGGTCAAGGCCGCATGGCTCGCCTCGAGACCGGCGGCGCCCACAATAGCGACGAGCACGCAGTCGACATCGTCGCGACGCGCGAGCTCGCAAACCGCCTGCGCGCCAAGGCCAAGCTTCGTTCCCTCGGGCAACTCCTGCAGCACGGCGTCATCGCCATGAGCGACATCGGCCACGGCAACCGCCGGAACCGAGAACTCGCGGGCAGCGGCAACAAGCTCGGAGGTGCTGGAGTTAACGGACAGCGCCGTCACCTGCAGGCGATCGGCATGCTGGCGGCACACATCGAGCGCCTGGGTGCCGATGGAGCCGGTACAACCCAGGATGGCAACACGGAGGCGTCCATCGGGGCCATACGTCGTCTGGAATGACATTACAGCACGCCTCCGATCATCAGCATCAGCTGCGCGGTGATGCAGCCGAAGATAAGCGAATCGCTACGATCGAGCATGCCGCCGTGGCCCGGGATAAGGTTGCCGGAATCCTTGACGCCCACACCGCGCTTGATGCGCGACTCGATAAGGTCGCCGATAACGCCCAGAATGGACACGACCACGCCGCACAGCAGCGCATAGGGCAGGCTGAGCTTGAAGAAATGCGTCGCCCACAGGATGAGCCAAATCAAAACCGAGCCCAGGATGCCGCCAACAAACCCCTCCCAGCTCTTTTTGGGAGAGATCTTGGGAACCATCTTGTGTTTGCCGATACGGCTACCCACGATATAGGCAAACGAATCGGAGACCCAGAGAGACGCGCAAACACCCACCGAAAGCAGGGCGCCGGCAAAACCGGGCACGGCATCGCGCAGCAGCACGATAGCCGACAGCATAAAACCGGTGTAGATGGGACCCATGAGTGTCACGGCAACATCGGATATGCGGGTACGCGGCGACCAGACATACCAAATGCCCACAACGAGCATCAGGGCAAAAAGCAGGGCATTCAGC